>CAMLME010000019.1 GCA_946481235.1 uncultured Methylobacillus sp.
GGCGACGGCCTGCTCGGCGCATGCAAAACCGAGCTACGCAAGCTGGGCGTGGCGGATGATGATGTGACCCTGGTAACGGTGCCTGGCGCGCTGGAAACGCCGCTGGTATTGCAGACGATGGCGCTGAGCGGCAAGTTCGATGCGCTGATCGCGCTGGGCGCGGTGATTCGCGGTGACACCTACCATTTCGAGGTCGTGTCCAACGAATCCGCGCGCGGAATTTCCGAGGTGCAGCTGGAAACCGGCGTGCCCGTTGCCAACGCGATCCTGACAACGGACAACGATGACCAGGCGCTGGCGCGCATGTCGGTCAAAGGGGCCGAGGCTGCAGCCGTGGCGGTCGAGATGGTCAACCTGCTGAAATCGCTATGACAGAAAAATCTACTCCCAAGCCCGGCCAGAACCGCCGCAAATCACGCGAACTGGCGCTCAAGGGTTTGTACAGCCTGTTTCTCGGCGGCGGCGACATCAAGCAGATTGTCGATAACCTGAGTGAAGATGAAGGGTATCCGCGCGCGGATGCCAGTTATTTCAAGGGGCTGTTGAATGGCGTGGCAGAGTGCGTCGATGAACTCGACGCGCGCATCGTCCCGCTGCTGGATCGCGACATCAGCGAACTGAGTCCGATCGAGCACGCGATTCTGTGCATCGCGGCATTCGAACTGATCCACGACGTCAGCATTCCCTATCGCGTCGCAATCAATGAAGGCGTGGAGCTGGCCAAGTTATATGGCGGCACCGATGGCTACAAGTACGTGAACGGCGTGCTCGACAAACTGGCTGCGGAAGCCCGTCCGGACGAATGCAAGCGGGAAAATGGCCGCGGAAGCCGCAGATAATCCGATCGCAATTCTCCATATGTATCGATTTTCCAATCCAGTGTAAGATTTGACGGATTCGCGGGCCCTTGCCCGGCATACAAGAAGTAAACCGCTTCCATAAAAAGACGGTTCAACACGGGGTGGATATGTCGAAACTGATTCTTACGCTCGATGGTGCGTTGCTCGGGGAATACCCGCTGGAAAAGAAATGCGTGACGATAGGCCGCAGGCCAACCAACGACGTTCATATCGATAATCTGGCGGTCAGCGGCGACCATGCTCGCGTGATTGTTGCCGGCGCCGAGGTCGTGCTGGAAGATCTGGACAGCACTAACGGCAGCACCCTCAACGGCAAGAGCGTAAAAAAGCAGGGGTTGCAGCATGGAGATGTCATCGGCATCGGGAAGTATCAGCTCACTTATGTGAATGAAGCCGCTGTCGGCAACGGTGGCAGCAAGCCGGTCGATTTCGAAAACACCATCATGATGCAGCCATCGGCCAGGGAGGAGGTTGCGTCTGCACTCGCCGGCATCCATCAGGAAAATCCGGCAGAGGCGAGCGCCTTGCCCGGCGCACATGTTCAGGTATTGAATGGGCCTGCGGCCGGCAAGGAACTTCCGCTAACCAAAACTCTGACCACGCTTGGCAAGACGGGCGTGCAAGTGGCTGTGATCACGCGGCGACCACATGGCTACTTTATTACGCATGTCGAAGGCGAAAATACACCGGATGTGAACGGAAACGCCATCGGTATGCAGGCACATCTGCTGAACGATCACGACGTGATCGAACTGGCTGGCGTGAAAATGGAGTTTTACCTCTCTGAAAACTAAGGGTTGAGCGGAAAGAAGATATGCCGCAACTGAAAAAGCTGCTGAAACGTCTTGAGCGTCTTAATGCCATCGGCATCGCGCTTTCTGCCGAGCGCGATGCGGCTCGATTGCTGGAAATGATATTGCTCGGCGCCAAGGAAATCACCGGCGCCGACGGCGGAACGCTGTACACCGTCACCGACGACAACAAACTCCGTTTCGAGATCATGCGCACCGATTCGCTCGGCATCGCGCTGGGCGGTACCACCGGCAAGGAAATTCCTTTTGCGCCGCTGCCGTTGTATGGCGAGGATGGCACGCCCAACAACAACATGGTCGCGGCCTACAGCGTTCTGCATGATTGCACCGTCAACATCGAGGATGCCTACGAGGCGGAAGGCTTCGATTTTTCCGGTACGCGCAAATTCGACGAGAAAACCGGTTATCGCTCAAAATCGTTCCTGACGATTCCGATGAAGAATCACGAGAACGAGATCATCGGCGTGCTGCAGCTGTTGAATGCGCTGGAAGAGGGAAGCGACGACATCATTGCGTTCTCGGCAGAAAACCAGCAACTGGCGGAATCCCTGGCATCGCAGGCAGCGGTTGCGCTGACCAATCACAACCTGATCGAAGGACTAAAGCAGCTTTTCGAATCCTTCATCGAACTGATCGCCGAGGCCATCGACGAGAAGTCGCCGTATACCGGCGGCCACTGCCGGCGCGTGCCTGAACTGTCGATGTTGCTGGCAAAGGCGGCCGACGCCTCTCAGGACGGCCCGCTGCGCGATTTCAGCATGAACGACAAGGAGCTGTACGAAATGCGCATCGCCTCCTGGCTGCATGATTGCGGCAAGGTGACGACGCCGGAATACGTGGTGGACAAGGCTACCAAGCTTTCCACTATTTTCGACCGCATCGAACTGGTCGACCAGCGCTTTGAGTTGCTCAAGAAACAGAATGAAGTCGACATGCTGCGGCGCCAGCTTGAGGCGGCACGCAATGGCGATACGGCACTGTTGGCTACGCTGGCATCGGAGTTCCAGTCTTTGCAGCAAAAGCTGGACGAGGATCGCGAGTTTCTACAGAACGCCAATGTCGGCGGCGAATTCATGACGCCGGAACACCAGGCGCGGGTGCACAGTATTGCCGCCTATCCATTTTTTGACCCCGATGGACAGCAAGTGCCTTTCCTCAGCGAGAACGAGGTGTACAACCTCAATATCGCACGCGGCACGCTGACTGCGGAAGAGCGCGAGATCATCAACAACCATATCGTGGTGACGATCAATATGCTGGAATCGCTCCCCTATCCCAAGGATTTGCAGCGCGTCCCGGAGTACGCCGGCGGCCACCATGAACGCATGGACGGCAAGGGCTATCCGCGTGGGCTCACGCGCGAGCAGATGTCGATTCCGGCACGCATCATGGGCATTGCGGATATTTTCGAAGCGCTGACCGCGCGCGACCGACCCTACAAAAAGGCAAAGACGCTATCCGAATCGCTGTTTATCCTCGGCAAGATGAAACTGGATAATCACGTCGATCCCGACCTCTTCGATATTTTCATCCGGCAGAAGGTCTACCTTGAATATGCTCGGCAGTTCCTTGAGCCCGAGCAGATCGATGCAGTGGATGAAAGCAAGATCCCGGGATACGTGCCATAATCACTCTCCAACCCGATAACCCGAAACTGTCATGCTGATCTCACGCACCAGCCAATATGCTGTCCAGTCACTGATTTATATTGCGACCCAGGAACAGAATGCGCCAATACTCAGCCGGGAAGTTGCCGAGAAGCTGCAGGTGCCGGCCGCCTATCTGGCGAAAATCATGCAGACCTTGTGCAAGGGCGGGCTGGTAACGTCCTATCGCGGTCGTCTGGGCGGATTCTGTCTGCGGGAGGAGCCGGGGAAAATCGACCTGATGCGTATCCTGCTGATCACCGAAGGCCCGGAATTCACCAAGGAATGCCTGCTGGGCCTGAAGGAATGCAGCGATGCCACCGCTTGTCCGATGCATCACAGATGGACGCCGATCAAGCAAGAAGTCATCAAGATGCTGACCGAGCAGACACTGGCGATGCTGAGCGAAGCGGTGCGCAGCGGGAAATATCGTCTCAGCGATATTCCCCATAATTTGCTTCCAGCGACACCGGTACAGATGCCAACCTGCGCCTCCTAGACGACTTCCTATTTGATGCACACCGACCGCACCTGCTTCATGTCGGTGGTGCCCTTTAGTACCTTTTCAATGCCGTCCTGCTTGAGCGTCCGCATGCCGTCTTCCAAGGCAATTGCCAGTAGTTCGGCGACGCGCAAATGCTCCTGGATGCCTTTTTTAATGGCGTCCGTTCCTTCCAGCAATTCGAAAAGTCCGACACGGCCCCTATAACCGCCGTTGCATTTGTCGCATCCTGTCGCTTTATACAGCGTGAATTTCCCATCCTTGCCGGCGTAGGACGCTACCCACTCGTTCATCACCGCCTTGCGCGCGTCTTGCGGATTGCTTATCCAGCTGCTGGTAAGTTCCAGTTCCCGGCAGTACTCCGTGAGCAGGCTGTCGACTTCTTCCGGTGAAGGGGTGTAAGGCTGTTTGCAAACGCAAAGACGCTTGGCCAAGCGTTGTGCGAGAATTCCCAGCAACGCGTCGGAGAAGTTGAACGGGTCCATGCCCATGTCGAGCAGGCGGACCACTGATTCCGGGGCATTGTTGGTATGCAAAGTGGACATCACGAGGTGGCCGGTCAACGATGCCTCGATGCCGAGGGATACGGTTTCCTTATCGCGCATTTCACCCACCATGATCACGTCGGGATCGGCGCGCAGGAAGGCACGCATCATGGTCGCGAAATTGAGGCCGGCCTTGCGGTTGACTTGTACTTGACGCAGGCCGCGCTGGGTGATTTCCACCGGGTCTTCGGCTGTCCATATCTTGGTTTCCGGCGTGTTGATGTAACTCATCGCCGAATGCAGGGTTGTCGTCTTGCCGGAGCCGGTCGGACCGCATACCAGGAAAAGCCCGTAAGGCTTGCTGATGAGCTTCTTGACCTTTTCCTGCGTGAGCGGCGCCAACTCGAGCTTGTCGATCGGGATCGGCTTGCCGGAGGCCAGGATACGCAGCACGATGTCTTCCAGCCCGCCGGCCGTCGGGATGGTGGCTACGCGCAACTCGACATCGATGGGGCCGAACTTGCGGAACTTGATCTTGCCGTCCTGTGGGATGCGCCGTTCGGAGATGTCCATTTCCGCCATGATCTTGATGCGCGCGGCAAGTGCGTTGCGATAACTGGGCGGGATTTCGATATAGGGCGCCAGGGTGCCATCCCGGCGCAGTCGAACGGCAACCTTGCTTTTGTCGGGGTATGGCTCGATGTGAATGTCGGAGGCGCCTTGGGTGTAGGCGTCGATAATGATCTTGTTGACCAGCTTGACCAGTTCGTTGTCCTGGGCGGCGGTAATGTCTTCCGCGGTGAAGCCGGGCTCTTCCGTGTCGTCTTCGCCCATGTGCGAAATGAGTTCGTCGATGTTGGCCGACGACATTCCGGCATCGTAGAACAGGTTGACTGTATTGACGAAGTCGCGGTTGAGGCAGACCTTGTAGGTGATCTTGGGGTATTTGGGAAAGACGTTATTGACGATGCGCGAACTGCGCACGCTCTCCGGATCCGGCGTCAGGATGATGAGACCTTCGTCGCGGGTTTCATCGATCGGGATCCAGCCGTTAGATTGGACGTACTCATGTTTCAGGTGCTTTAGCAGGCTCATCGGCCGGATGCGATCCGCCCGATATGGCTCATACGGAACGCCGAAGAAAGCCGACAGCGAATGGCCAATGTCCGCAGGCTTGACCTGGAACTCGTCGATCAGCACATCCTCGAGAGAGGTTTTTTTCTTGCGTGCCGAACGTTGCGCCAGCTCGAGTTCCGAAGCGGAAATGATATTTTCCGCAATCAGCAGATCGAACTTGGTCTTGATCGGGCCGGCAGAGGTTTGACGTTGGCAGAAGGCAATCGCCAGGGTTTTTCCGATTTCGATGGCGCCATGCTCCGCCATATGCGGAAATGGCAGGCCGGAAAGCGTGTTGGTGAGTTGCACCACGCCTATCAGTTCGGACGTGACTGAATCGAGTATCGGGAATGCCAGCATCTGGCGCGAGCGATAGCCGGTTTGCTGGTCGACATTCTTGAGAAAACTGATTTCCGGGCTGATGCGTTTCAGTTCGTCGTTGTCGTAGACATCGGCGATATTGACCAGTACCTTGTTGGTGGCAACGAAGCCGACGATGCTCTGCATGCCGATCGCCATGCGACTGATAGGCCTTTGCACGTCGTTATAGCTGCTGAGGCCGGTCTTGATCTTCGAGATCAGCATGGTCTTGTCATCGCTGATCGTGAATATGGTGATTCTTTCGGCTTCGAATACCTGGCATATGTCATGGCTGACGTCCAGGATGATCTGGTCGATGTTGGTGGTGGCGTGAATCTTGTTGCTGACAGCTTGCAGCTTTTTGGTGAAAGCGAGCTCGCTGCCGATTTCAGCGAGGCTTGTAATGCCCAGCGTCGGCGAAATGGCATTCGTGGTCAGTGCCATCAATGGTATTTTCCTGAAAATGAGCGATAGTTAACTATCAAAATATACACCGCTTTGGCGAAAGTCAATTCGCATAACGGTGCGATTGGCGGATAAGGTAAAATCGTACGGTCAAAATAAAGCCCGGAAAGTATCATGCCCGTCAATTTGCAATCTCCTGCCAGCGATGAACTGGCGCCCATTGCCGGCGTCCGCCTCGGCATCACCGAAGCCAATATCAAGAAACCGAATCGCAAGGACTTGCTGGTCATGCAACTGGCGCCGGGCAGCCGCGTTGCCGGGGTATTTACGCAAAACCGATTCTGCGCAGCGCCTGTGGTGCTATGCAAGGAACATCTGGCGGCTGGCGGCGAAATCCGCGCGCTGGTGGTGAATACCGGTAACGCCAACGCCGGCACCGGCGAAGAAGGCATGCGCCGCGCACGCCAGACCTGCCAATCCGTGGCTGATTTGCTGGGCTGCGCCGAGCAGCAGATCCTGCCATTTTCCACCGGCGTCATCATGGAGCCGCTACCTGTAGATCGCATCGTCGCCGGCTTGCCCGCCAGCGTGGCGAATCTGCAGGAAGACAACTGGCTCAATGCCGCGCAGGCGATCATGACCACCGACATTGTGGCCAAGGGCGCGTCGCGCAAGATCCAGCTGGGCGGCAAGACCGTCACCGTGACCGGCATCGCCAAGGGTTCCGGCATGATTCACCCCAACATGGCGACCATGCTCGGTTACATCGCCACCGACGCCGCCATCAGTCAGTCCGCGCTCGATGCGATGATCCGGCACGCCGTGAATCGCTCCTTCAATTGCATTACCGTGGACGGTGATACTTCCACCAACGACTCGCTGATCCTGGTTGCTACCGGCCAGGCCGGCAACACCGAAGTCGTCGATGTGCAAGGGGCCGACTATCTCGCGTTGCGCGATGTCGTTACCGAAGTCGCCATGGTGCTGGCGCAAGCCATCGTGCGCGACGGCGAAGGCGCGACGAAATTCATGACCATCCGCATCGAAGGCGGGCGTGACGAAGCCGAATGCCGCAAGATCGGCTACGCCATTGCGCACTCGCCGCTGATCAAGACGGCCTTCTTCGCTTCCGATCCCAATCTCGGGCGCATCCTTGCAGCAATTGGTTATGCAGGCGTGGATGATCTGGACGTGAACCTGATCAAACTCCATCTGGGTGATGTATTGGTCGCAGAAAATGGCGGCCGTGCATCGAGCTACCAGGAAGCCGACGGTCAGCGCGTGATGAAGGAAGCGGAAATTACCGTGCGCGTCGAGTTGGGTCGGGGCAATGCTGAAGCAACCGTCTGGACCTGCGATTTCTCCTACGACTACGTGAAAATCAACGCTGATTACCGCACCTGATGACCCGCGAAATGGAAAGCCTGATCGCCCGCGCGGAAAGCCTGCTTGCCCGCCTTGAGGGAGTCTTGCCGGCACCGTTGCCTGCAACGGACTGGTCGGCGCATGCCTTCCGTTGGCGTCGCCAGCAGGGATGTGGCTTTTTGCAGGCGGTGAAGCATCCACACCGTATTCATCTTGCCGACCTGCAGGATATCGGTCCGCAAAAGAAACAGCTGGTCGCCAATACGCGGCAGTTCCTGCAAGGCCTGCCATGCAATAACGTTTTGCTGACCGGTGCGCGCGGTACCGGCAAGTCCTCGCTGTTCAAGGCGCTTCTGACGGATTTTGCCGAGCAGGGCCTGCGGCTGGTAGAGGTCGACAAGACCGATCTGGTTGACCTGCCGGATATCACCGACCTGCTGCGCAATCGCCCGGAGCGTTTCCTGATATTTTGCGACGATCTTTCCTTCGATGCCGACGAGCCGGGATACAAGGCGCTCAAGGTGGCATTGGACGGTTCGGTGTCCGCCGCTGCTGACAACATGCTGATCTGCGCGACTTCGAACCGCCGTCACCTGATGCCGGAGTTCATGAAGGAAAACCTCGAGACGCAGTACGTCGGCGACGAAATTCGTCCGGGCGAAACCATCGAAGAAAAGATCTCGCTGTCCGAGCGTTTTGGCCTGTGGCTGTCGTTCTATCCGTTCGATCAGGATGCCTATCTCGATATCGTGCGTCATTGGCTGGGTCATTTCGGCATCAAGCGTCTGACACCGCAAACGCGCCAGGCGGCACTGCAGTTTGCGTTGCAACGCGGGTCGCGCAGCGGCCGCGTCGCTTGGCAATTCGCTCGCGACTGGGCCGGCCGGCAGGCGTTGCGCCGTTCATGAGTAAGCCCTACGTCGAAGCCGCCGTGGCGGTGCTGCGCCGCGAAAACGGCCAAGTGCTGCTCGGGCAACGTCCGGAAGGCAAGCCCTGGGCTGGTTGGTGGGAATTCCCCGGCGGCAAGATCGAGGAGGGCGAAACACCTTTCCATGCTTTGCAGCGCGAACTGCATGAGGAACTCGGCGTGGAGGCGGAAGTTGCCTATCCATGGGTGACCAGGACCTTCGACTATCCGGAACGTACGGTCAAGCTGCGCTTTTTCACCGTGCATCAATGGCGCGGCGAGCCTCACGGCCGCGAGAACCAGCAGCTTTCCTGGCAAGACCTTGCCGCTGTCGATGTCGGGCCCTTGCTGCCGGCCAATGCACCGATTCTGGATGCGCTGCGCCTGCCGCCGGTTTATGCGATTACCAATCTTCATGAGATGGGGCATGAACGGTTTTTTGCAGGATTGCGCCAGGCACTGGAGCATGGCCTGAGGCTGGTTCAGGTGCGTGAGAAGCAGTTGTCTCCCGCCGCGCTGGAGGCATTTGCCACCGAAGTCATTGCGATATCCCGGCCTTACGGCGCACGCGTCCTGCTGAATGGCGAGGCGGACATGGCGCAGCGTATCGGTGTGGATGGCGTGCATTTTTCTTCCGCCGCCCTTGCGGCATTAACGGCGCGCCCGCAGGGATTGCTTTGCGCCGCATCGTGCCACAGTCCTGCGGAGCTGACCCGTGCGGCAGCGCTGGAATTCGATTTCGCACTGCTCTCGCCCGTCATGGAAACGCTCAGCCATCCACAGGCTATGCCGCTGGGCTGGACTGGATTTGAAAAGATGATTGCGGAATATTCTTTGCCGGTTTACGCGCTGGGCGGCATGCGGCGCGAATATATGGCCGAGGCATGGACGCATGGCGCGCATGGCATCGCGATGCAGCGGGCGATATGGGAATGATGCGTCGCCATTGGTTATGGATTCCGGTTGTTGCTGCCTTGGCCGTGGGGTTGTTGTGGCCGCGCCTGGGAAATCGCGATCAAGCGATTTCGGTGGCCTGCAAGGATATTGTTGCAGGTTGCACGTTGTCGCAGGCAGGACTGCACGTTCGATTCGATCGGCAGCCGGATGCCTTGCAGCGATTCAAGGTCTTTGTGGTGTGGCCGAATGTTGCGGAAGTGCATGCCAGCTTCAATATGCGCGACATGGAAATGGGCTTCAATCGTTACCGGCTGTTGCCCGCAGGTGACGGACGTTGGCAGGCCGAGGTGATGCTGCCTGCTTGCATACAAGGTCGCAAGGACTGGCTGATGATGATCGAAGCGGACGGTCGCCGCTACGAGGTGCCGTTCAGCAGCCGTTAGTCGGCGCTGCGCTTGATCGGCAGGTCGATTTTCATCGACGATCCCTTGCCGCTTTTATCTTTGAAATGCAGCGTGAGCTGCACACTCTCGCCTACTTTCAATGGTTTCTTCAAATCGAACAGCATCAGATGCAAACCGCCTGGTTCCAGCTTGACCACTTCGCCCGCCGGCAACTCCATTGATGCCAGCATGCGCATTTCCATGACACCGTCCTTCATCGACATCTTGTGGATTTCCACGCTGCCGGCGGCTGGGCTATCTGCCTTGATAAGCGTCAGGTCGGTAGCGCTTTTGAGTTCCAGATAGGCTGCACCGACATTCTGACCGGGAGCCGTGGCGCGCGCCCAAGCATGGCTGATGGCGACAGAATCGGCTGCGCAGGAAATCGATGCCGCCATCAGAAACCATAATGTGAACAACCGCTGGAACATGTTATTGCTCATCCTCGGGTGTTTCCGTTTTCCCGGTTTGCGGAATGCGGTAGCTTTCGGTGGCCCATTGACCGAGATCGATGAGTTTGCAGCGTTCGGAACAGAACGGGCGAAACGGGTTGTTTGGCGTGTAGGCTGATTGAGCGCCGCAAGTCGGGCAGGTGACCAGGGTAACCATGATATTTCCAAACGCTTGTTGATGTATGGGACGGTCAGTTAGTCAAAGATTGCACAGCGTTAGTTCAAAGCTGACGTCGCGATCGCACTGACGTGGTTTCTGTATGCCTTCAAGCGCATTGAAGCGGATATTGATGGCATATTTGTTGGCGCTGACTTCCGGAAAGCAGGGTAGGTCGTCGGCAACCTTGATGCGCAGCATCTGTGCCGGTTTTGCGCCGCCCAGCATCTGCTGGAAAGTGCCTTGCTGTGCAACCAGTTGGGTGGGAACGCCGCTGCCACGCAGGATATGCAGGATGATGCGCAGGCCATCGTAAAGGGGGGTAAGATGCGCGAGCCAGCTCTCCAGGTCCTGCTTGCGCCGCTCGATAGTCAGGCCGAGCCAGTAATGGTAGGAAGGCACGTCGAATTCGCATACGCCGCCGGGAATCACGGTGCGTTGCTTGATGCCCATCAGCCATTCGTTGTCGCGCAATACCTGGCCGAGTTTTCCGGGCGTGGTGCGCAAAGCGCGTGTCGTCTGTTCGATTTCGGTAATGACTTCGTTCAGAATATTTTCGGCGATGACGGGATTGCCGCGCAGGTTTTCCATGACGACCTTCTGGCGGTCGAGTTCCTGCAGCAGGTCGGTTTTGAGTTCGGCGCGATCGATAACGTCGAGCACCTGGAAGATGCCGATCAGTGCGCAATGATGGTTGAGCTCGTGGTCGCCCTCGAGGTAATGGAATATCTTGGCGAACAAATCCTCAAGTCGCAGTAGCGTGCGGACACGTTCATTAAATGGGTAGTCGTAGCTGGCCACTGAGTTTTAGAAATTTGTTCGTAGCATTTGGGGGTAACAATTTGCGTGGATTATGAAATTGATTACCTAACTATGCAAGTCTAATGTATTTTTCGTGTTTTTCCCGTACCTGATTTTTCAAATCGGCAAGTGTTCCGTTATTGAGGATGACATCGCTCGTCAGAGCCAGCCGTTGCTCCCGCGAGCATTGCGCAGCCATGATGGCGCGCACTTCCGCTTCGGACAGATGGCTGCGCGCCATTGCGCGCATGATTTGCAACGATTCTTCGCAATCGATAAGCAGGCTGTGGTCGATCAGGTTGGCGTAAGCGCCGGTCTCGAACAGCAAGGGCACCATGACGATCTGGTATGGCGCGGAAGCGTTGCGGGCGAGGAAGCTTGCGACTTCGTCGCGAATCTGTGGATGCAATATGCTTTCCAGGGTCTGTCGCGCGGCGGGGTCGGAAAAAATCCGTTGGCGTAAGTAGGCGCGATTCAGCGAGCCATCGGCTTGCAATGCCTCATTGCCGAATGCCTGCGAAATTTCCTCAAGAGCAGGCTGGCCCGTGGCGGTGAGTGCATGTGCGATGGCATCGGTATCTGCGACCGGAACGCCCAGGTCGGCAAACAGTCGGGCAGCCTCGCTCTTGCCGCTGCCGATGCCGCCGGTCAATCCGACAATCATCATCCGGGCAGGTAGAGGTTGGCCATCTGCGGTCCCCAGAACAGCGCGGCGATGCCGCCCAGTGCCAGGTACGGGCCGAAAGGGATAGGCACGTTGCGGCCATGCCGCGCCAATACGATGAGGCCGATGCCGATGATGGAGCCGACCAGCGAGGAAAGAAGAATGACGGCCGGCAATAATTGCCAGCCAAACCATGCGCCTATGGCTGCCAGCAGCTTGAAGTCGCCGTAGCCCATGCCTTCCTTGCCGGTGATCAGCTTGAACAGCCAATAGATCGACCATAACGTAAGGTAGCCTGCCATCGCGCCGATCACTGCTGACTGGAGGTCGGTGAAGGTGCCGCTGATATTGAGCAGCAAGCCTATCCACATCAGCGGCAATGTGATGTCGTCTGGCAACAGGTGGGTATCGGCATCAATGAAAGTCAGTGCGATCAGGCAGAACGTGAACAGCATCGCCGTCAATGCTGTAATCCCGAAGCCGAAGCGCCAGGCGATCAATCCCGCCAGCAGTCCGGTGGCGGCTTCCACCAGAGGGTAGCGCGGACTGATGCGCGTTTTGCAGCCGGAGCACTTGCCGCGCAGCGCCAGAAAACTGATTACCGGAATATTTTCCCAGGCGCGTATCTGGTGGCCGCAGCCCGGGCAGGCGGAGCGGGGAACAACGAGGTTGTAAGGTGCGCTGTCGGCAACTTCTTCGCTGCGCAGTTCGGCACAATTGCGGTGCCATTCCTGCTCCATCATCTTGGGCAGGCGATGTATGACTACATTCAGGAAACTGCCCACCAGTAAACCGAAAAGGGTTGCGGCCGTTATAAAGAGAACAGGCTGGCGTTGCAGTAACTCGATAATCTCAGGCATGTTGGCATGCTCTATGCGTATTTCAGGATGGGGCATCATCCCATCCTTGCCTGGGCTTGGCAAGGCGGAGCCAGGAGCCCTCTGAAACAGACGGAGCTTGAAATATTCAAATTCGGCGCCATTTAACCGATAACAGTTTATGCAGTCAGTATGAGGTGACCAACCATGCTCGAACCATCCGCAGTTTCTACATTTGATTACTCAATCGTCTGTCATGCAGAAGTCGACCTCCCTTCCTGGTTGAAGGAGTTGACGGGCAAGGCTGGATGGTTGCTGTCGGACGAGGAAGAGGCCGAGCTGTGCGATGTCTACTCCTTCCATCGCGGTGTGGAGGAAGCGCAGGTGGTGCTGTATCACACCGGCTACGCGACCGTTGATGTGGATGACCATACCTTGTATGACGGGCATCTGGCCTTCGCCCCGAGTTTCGCGCGGCTGCAATATTACAATGCAGACAGCGGAGAACGGGTCTTGCTGAACTGATGCCGGGTCGGCATCAGACATGCACAAGCAGTAACTCGTTCCATCGTGTCGTATAGCCGGGGCTTTTGTTTCCAGCCCTCATTTTCCATGGCTTTTCGATACCCTCGCCCGCCGAGCGAATTGTGGCGCGGCCCATGCGATCATTGATCCGGTCGAGCGTTGCCATCAGTTTATCGCGCTGAAGTTTCTTTCCCGCAAAAAGATCGGCTTGTCGCCATGTTCTGGGCGCGAGCTCGGATAGCACGATTCCCGCTTTCTGATAGCGCAAACCCGGTTGGTAGATGTACTCCAGGCCATGGAGTGCCGCCTTGGCGAGCAGCAGTGTGTCGTCCGTCGCCTCCGCAAGGGGAATAGTCACGCCGGGAGCGTGATCCGTACCGTTTTTATCATGCGGACTGGTGCGGATGTAGATTTGCAGCAAGCCGGCGACCGATCCTTGCTGCCGCAGTTTTTCTGCTGCACGCGAGGTGTATTGCGTCACCGCTTCGCGCAGTTGCATCAGGTCGGTTACATAATGGCCGAATGACCGCGAAGAAACGATCTGCTGTCGCGGTTCGGCCGTATCTTCCAGCTCCAGGCAGGCTGTTCCGTTAAGTTCGCGTACCGTTTTTTCCAGCGTTACGCTGAACTGTCTGCGCAGCAGGGAAGGGTCCCGCAATTGCAGGTCGCGCACGGTTTTGATGCCCAACGCTTCCAGTCTGGGTGCGAGGCGTCGGCCTATGCCCCATACATCGCTCACGGTCGTCCGGCCGAACCAACTCTCCTGCTCCGCCGGAGTCATGGCATTCAGGTCGCATACCCCGCGCCATTGCAAATTCTGCTTGGCGATCTGGTTGGCGAGTTTGGCGAGCGTCTTGGTGGCCCCGATCCCGACGCAGATCGGCAAGCCGGTCCATCGGCGTACCGTTTGTCTTATATGCTGCGCATGGCTGTCCAGGTTCAAGTGCTGCATGCCGGAGAGGTCGAGAAAGCACTCGTCAATGGAATAAATCTCCTGATTCGTGCCGAAATCCGCCAGCAAGGACATGACGCGATTGCTCATGTCCGCATAAAGGGCGTAATTCGAGGAATGCGCGACGATGTCATGCTGCCGTGCCATGTCGCGCAATTGAAACCATGGTTGCGCCATTCGTATGCCCAGGGCTTTCGCTTCGTTGCTGCGCGCGATCACGCAGCCGTCGTTGTTGGAAAGCACCACGACCGGCCGGCCTTCGAGCCGCGGATTGAATACGCGCTCGCAACTGACATAGAAATTATTGACGTCGACGAGCGCAATTGCGCGCTGCATCATTTGAACTTGCGCATCGAGCCTGTGACTACGCCCCAGACTTCGAATGACTGACCTTCCTTCACTTCGATGACGGGGTAATGCTTGTTGGCCGGAATCAGCCGCGGATTGGATTTGCTCTTGCCCAGCGTCTTGACGGTGAATTCGCCATCAAGCACTGCCAGTACGATATCCCCAATCTGCGGTACGCGCGAACGGTCGATGACCAGCACGTCATCCTCGAAGATGCCGGCGTCTATCATGGAGTCACCCTTGACCCGCACGAAAAAAGTCGCGCCGTCGTTATCCACCAGATAATCGCTGGGGTTCAGGCGCCGTTCGATATGATCGTCCGCCGGCGAAGGGAAGCCAGCCATCACCTTTGTGGAATAGAGTGGCAAGACCATTTTGCGGCTGTCGGGGGCCAGCTCGGCTAATTCGACGACATTGTCCTGTGCCTCGCGTTGGCGTTTCTGGTTGAGTGCAGCGAGAAAATCTCGAATGGTGGCCGCCTGGCTGTCGGGAACGCGCAAGACGGTCGTCGGTTCGCCGTAAAGGCCTCCACCCGGCTTGCGGCCGGCGCCAGGGCGTGAACCTCCACGTTTTCTGCTGTCATTTTTCATGAGCGCTATTGATTTATGTAACAGCAATCAATTTACGCGGGAATCAGGAAGCGCGCAAGGGCGGGATGCAGATGTATTGCGGCTGGAAGCGTGATTTTCATGCACAAGCGATTGCCAAGCGGCGCAACAGGCGATACAGTTCGGAGCCTACAGGCTTGATTCCTGTAGTGAGTAACTCAACTTAACACGGAGAACCGCATGAACAAGACAGAACTTATCGATGCTATCGCCAGCGAAGCTGGTCTCAGCAAGGCCGATGCCGGCAAGGCAGTCAACGCTTTCACATCCGCGATTACCGCAGCTCTCAAGAAAGGCGACAGCGTTGCCCTGATCGGCTTTGGCACCTTCAAGGTGAACGCGCGCGCCGCACGTACCGGCCGTAACCCGCAAACCGGCAAGGAAATCAAGATTGCTGCCCGCAAGTCCCCGGCTTTCACCGCTGGCAAGGCACTGAAGGACGCGGTCAACTAATTGACGCAAGGAGCCGCATGGCTCCTGTCCTTTATCCAATGGAGAAGAATGGATGAAGGGTGCGTTCGAGCAAGGTCGGATATGGATTATCCGGCCTGCTCATTTCAATTGAGCCGGATTATTGCCGGACTGTCTGCTGTATGGGAAAGAAAATTCTGGTCGGGGTGAGAGGATTCGAACCTCCGGCCTCTACGTCCCGAACGTAGCGCTCTACCAGGCTAAGCTACACCCCGAATTGACCTGCGAACTGCTTAGAAATTGCGCTGAACCGCAAAGGTCGACAATTCTATCAGAGCTTCCCGATAAATTGAAGCCGGCAAATGCGCGATTGCTGCGCATGCTGTTTCCGCCTCTAGCTGGGCCAGGCGACGCACGTGATCCAGTGCGCCGGTTTCGCGAACGGCTTGCAATACATGCTCCAGGTCTTCCAGTCCGCCATGTTCGATGGCGTGACGGATCAGCTGCTGCTGCTGCGGAGTGCCGTGGCGCATCGCGTGGAGAAGGGGCAGGGTGGGCTTGCCTTCCGCCAGGTCGTCGCCCACGTTTTTTCCGATTTCGCTGCTGTTGCCACTGAAATCGAGGACGTCGTCGATCAGTTGGAAGGCTGTGCCAAGGCGCATGCCGTATTCGCGCAGCGCTTCTTCGTCGGTTTCCGTGGCTCCGCCCATGATGGCGCCCAGCCGGGTGGCCGCTTCGAACAGCTTGGCGGTCTTGTAATGGATGACCTTGAGGTAGGTTTCATCGCTGATGTCGGCATCGTGGCAATTCAGTAGTTGCAGCACTTCGCCTTCTGCAATGATGTTGGTGGCGTCGGCCAGTATCTGCATCACGCGCATGTTGCGCACGCCGACCATCATCTGGAAAGCGCGTGAGTAGACGAAGTCGCCGACCAGTACGCTGGCTGAATTGCCGAAGAGGGTATTTGCCGTCGCTTTGCCGCGGCGCATGCCGGAACCGTCCACCACGTCGTCGTGCAGCAATGTCGCTGTATGAATGAACTCAACCACCGCCGCGAGCGTATGATGCTGAGGTGTAACGCCACCCAGTGCGCCGCCAGCGAGCAGTACCAGCGCCGGCCGCAGGCGCTTGCCGCCGCTACTGACGATATATTCGGAAATCTGGTTGACCAGGACAACTTCTGAATGCAGGCACTCGCGAATCACTGCGTCGACAGCCTGCATGTCATCGGCGATGACTGCTTGTATGTTTTCGATGGACACTTGAATTGCTGACGAAATGACTATTGACTTGATTTAAATTATTGACTGTGGATTCTAGCATAGCCAGACTGCACGGCTCGATGCAAAATCGGCTTTGCATTTTCAGGACCTTTCCGTATAATGCGCGGTTCATTTCGAAGCATAAGCAAACGAGGCTTAACATGTATGCGGTCATCAAGACTGGCGGCAAG
>CAMLME010000020.1 GCA_946481235.1 uncultured Methylobacillus sp.
CTCCTGGCGATGGCAACGTGTACTACGCATTGGGTGCCCTGCATAACAAGCAGGGGAGATATGAGGAGTCGGTACAGGAACTGAAAACCGCAGTGTCGCTCAAGGCCAAGTTCTACGATGCCAATTACGAGTTGGGCTTTGCCTATACGCACCTTGGCCTGGACGATGATGCCAACCGGCAACTGGAAATCCTGAAGGGGGCAGGCTCTTCCCTGGCGCGGGATTTGAATTTTGAGATCAACCGTCCGAAAATCTTGTTTGTGGAGGATTCCGACAGTGGTTTCAACATGGGGCTCGGCGCCGGTACACCAGTGTGGATGCTCGATCCGGCGAATCTGACTGCGGCTGGATCGTCCAAGACCTTTTCGGTCAATATCCAGTTCAACACCCAGATGGACCGCTCCTCCATTGCCAATTTGAGCAACTGGACTATTTCCCGGGCAAAAAGTGCGGCGGGCGGGTATTACAACAACAGTCCGTTCGGCTACGCCAGCGGCACCGATGCGCAAATTGCGAACAGGCCGCTGTCGGTCATCTACAATTCAACCACCATGCAGGCCACGGTGACCTTCATGGTGAGCCAGAACAGTACCGGCGACGCTACCATCGATCCCAAGCATGTGGTATTTCAGTTCAGCGGTCTGGATGCCTATGGCCGGAGCATGGATACGTCAGCGGATGAAATCGACGGTCACTCGTCCATCGAAGGTTTTTAACTTTAAAGCGCAAGCAGGTTGGCGACGCCGTCCAGGCCGGCATGGTTGAGGGCATAGGTCGCCTGCATCCGAACTACCGGTTTGGCATGGTAGGCGATACCGACCCCGGCAACAGCCATCATTTTCAGATCATTGGCCCCATCGCCAACCGCTACCACTTGATCGGCGCGCAGTCCCAGAGAGTCTCGCGTGCGAGTCAGCCAGTCCGCCTTGCCCTGCGCATCCAGTACTTCGCCCAGAACCTGCCCCGTTAACTTGCCGTCGATGATTTCCAGGACGTTGGCGTGCGCGAAATCCAGTCCCACACGCAGCTTGAGTCGTTCAGTGAAAAACGTGAATCCACCGGAAACCAGCAGGGATTTGATGTTGCGTGCCTTTAGTGTGTCGAGCAGCGTGAGCGCGCCGGGATTGAATTGCAAGCGCTCCTCATAGACGCGCTGCAATGCCGACTCGTCCAATCCGGCCAATAGCGCAACCCGTCGGCGCAGGCTTTCGGCAAACTCGATTTCGCCTCGCATCGCGCTTTCGGTAATTGCCGCTACCTGTGGCTTGAGACCTTGCATATCGGCGATTTCGTCTATGCATTCGATATTGATCAGCGTGGAATCCATGTCCATCACTACCAGTCCGATATCGTCCAGCGTATGCTCGTCTTGCACGAAAGCACAATCGATCTTGAGCGTCTCGCAATATGCCGAAATCTCCGGATTGGGGTCGGTGTCCGGCAGGACGTAGGCGTGGTCCGCCAACTGACGGAACACGCGATTGCCTGTCAGCGCTGAAAGATGGGCAAGATGTTCGGGCAGCAGATTCTGCCCCTGAATGACGAGACGCATAGGAGTAATGGCGAAAATTGAGCCGCGATTATAACATCGCGTCCTGGAATCCCGTTTTCCGATGCGCTGGCACTGGCTTATTCGGGGGTTTTCCGCCAAAATTGCAGCATTTCCCCTGTCTTTGGAATCACCATGAATTTGCATGAGTATCAGGCCAAGCATTTGCTGCAACAATATGGCCTGCCGACGCCGCGCGGCATCGTGGCGAATGATGCGGAATCGGCCGTTGCCGCCTCCCGCGAGCTTGGCGGGACTGCCTGGGTCGCCAAGGCGCAGATCCATGCCGGCGGACGCGGCAAGGCGGGCGGTGTCAAGGTTACCCGCTCGCACGATGAGTTGCAGAATCTCGCCACGCAGTTGCTTGGCAAGCATCTCGTCACCCAACAGAATGCGCCCGACGGCCAACCGGTGCATCGCCTGCTGATCGAAGAAACCCTGCCCATCGCACGAGAACTTTACCTTTCACTGCTGGTGGATCGTTCGGTCGAGCGTGTCGTTGTCGTTGCTTCGGCCGCGGGTGGTATGGAAATCGAGGAAATCGCCCACGCAACGCCGGAGAAAATCCTGCGCGAAATCTGCGATCCCTTGCTTGGGCTGGTGGATTACCAGGCCCGCAACCTTGCTTTCGCGCTTGGCCTTGCCGGCGATCAGATCGGCGCATTCACCAAGCTGCTGAAAGGCCTGTATCGCCTGTTCAAGGAAAACGACCTCGCTTTGCTCGAGATCAACCCGCTGGTTGTCACTGACGCTGGCGCGCTGGTGGCGCTGGA
This sequence comes from uncultured Methylobacillus sp., assembly GCA_946481235.1. Next base: position 2,323 of record CAMLME010000020.1, read on the forward strand.
TTGCAAGATGAGCGTGGACGACAACGCGCTTTATCGCCAAAAAGGCCTCGCCGAGTTGCGCGACTGGAGCCAGGACGACCCCAAGGAGGCCGAAGCGCATGCCAGCGGACTCAATTACATCGCGTTGAACGGAAACATCGGCTGCATGGTCAATGGCGCCGGCCTGGCGATGGCGACCATGGATCTGATCAAGCTGCACGGCGGCATGCCGGCCAACTTCCTCGACGTGGGCGGTGGCGCAACGGCCGAGACGGTAGCGCGCGCATTCAAGATCATCCTCGCAGACGACAACGTCAAGGCCATTCTGGTCAATATCTTCGGTGGCATCATGCGCTGCGACATCATCGCCGAAGGCATCATGACGGCCGTGCGCGAAGTGGGCGTGCAGGTGCCTGTGGTAGTTCGCCTGGAAGGTACCAACGTCGAGCTCGGCAAGAAGATGCTGCGCGAGAGCGGGCTATCCATCATCTCCGCCGAAGACCTGACCGATGCGGCCAAGCAGGCCGTAGCAGCAGTAGCGTAAGGAAACACATGAGTATTCTGATCAACAAGAACACCAAAGTCCTGTGCCAGGGTTTCACCGGCAAGCAGGGCACTTTTCACTCCGAACAGGCGCTGGCTTACGGTACGCAGATGGTTGGCGGCGTCACGCCGGGCAAGGGTGGGCAAACGCATCTCAATCTGCCGGTGTTCAACACCATGCGCGATGCGGTCAAGGCCACAGGCGCCCAGGCGTCCGTGATTTACGTGCCGCCGGCATTTGCCGCGGATTCCATCGTCGAGGCGGCGGATGCCGGCATTGCACTGATCGTCTGCATTACCGAGGGCATCCCGGTGCTGGACATGCTTAACGTCAAGGCCGCGCTGGTCGCCAACGGCGCCAAGCTGGTCGGTCCGAACTGCCCGGGCGTGATCACGCCGGATGAATGCAAGATCGGCATCATGCCGGGCTCGATTCACAAGCGTGGCAAGGTCGGTATCGTGTCGCGTTCCGGTACGCTCACCTACGAGGCCGTCCACCAGACTACGCAACTCGGCCTCGGCCAGACCACCTGCGTTGGCATTGGCGGTGATCCGATCAAGGGGCTCAATTTCATCGAATGCCTGGAAATGTTCGAGGCCGATCCGGAAACCGAAGCCATCATCATGGTGGGCGAAATCGGCGGGGCGGATGAAGAAGCTGCGGCGGAGTTCATCAAATCCAACGTCAGCAAACCGGTCGCAGGGTATATTGCCGGACAGACCGCCCCCAAGGGCAAGCGCATGGGCCATGCCGGCGCGATCATTTCTGGCGGCAGCGGTCGCGCGGAAGATAAAATGCTGGCACTCGAAAAAGCCGGCGTGGTCGTTGCCAGCTCTCCGGCCGGATTGGGCGAAGCAGTGCTGGCCGCCATCAAAGCAAAAGGAAAATAACAATGAAGTTCATCCTGCGTAGCTTCCTGCTTCTGTTGTCGCTGTTGCCCGTGGTTTCCATGGCGGCCGAGGACGTGCCTTACCTGCTGGCGGCTTCCGCGCGCGGTGATGTTGAGATGGTGCGCGCCATCCTCGATAGCGGGGCGAGCGCCAATACCAAGGATGCGGAAGGCATCACCGCGCTGATGTATGCAGCGCGAAAAGGAAATGCGGAGGTTGCGCAGGTGCTGCTGGAGAAGGGCGCCGACGTCAACACCAAGGATGGCGATGGATGGACGGCATTGATGTATGCCGCGAAGAAGAACTTTGTCGATACCGTGCGGGTACTGCTGGCCAAGGGCGCGGATACCTCCGTGCGCGATGAGTCCGGCTGGAGCGCGCTGGGATTGGCGGCTACCTCCGGATTCAACGAGGTGGTCGCGTTGTTGATCAAGTCCGGCGTCAATCCGAACGCGCGTAGCGACGACGGCAAGACGGTGCTGATGTACGCCGCGAAAAGTGGTCAGGTCCCGACTGTCCAGACCCTGCTGGATAGCGGCGCGGACGTTTCCGCGCGCGACCGCAACAAGCTGACGGCCCTGATGTATGCCGCGCGTGAAGGAAACCTGGATGCCCTCAAGGCATTGCTGGATGCCGGTGCCAAAGTGAGCGACCAGGATCATACCCGCTGGACGGCGCTGACCTGGGCGGTCAAGAAGGATCACGTGGAGGTTGCCGAATTGCTGATCGACAAAGGCTCAGACGTGAACATCAAGGATACCAACGATGAGTCCCTGCTCCATCTTGCCGTCGAAAACGGCTCCGAGGAAATGGTGGGCTTGCTGCTCTCCAAGCGCATCAACGTCAAGGCCAAGGATGGTTACGGCCTGACCGCCCTGGTCTATGCGATGAAGAATGGCGAAAAGGGCATCGTCAAGATGATCAAGGATGCCGGCGGAAGCTATTGAACGTCGCATGTTCTGAAGCATTAACACCGCTCATACCTTGATGCCCTTATGAAACTTGCCATTGCGCAAATCAATTGTATCGTTGGCGATCTTGCCGGCAATGCAGCCAAAATATTGGACTACAGCCGACGTGCGAAAGAGTCGGGCGCTACGCTCCTGATGACGCCGGAACTGGCGCTGACAGGCTATCCGCCTGAAGATCTGCTGCTGCGTGAGGATTTTTATCGGGCCACCGATGCGGCACTGCAATTACTGGCAGTATCAGCGCCGGATATCACCCTGGTCGTGGGACATCCAGCCCAGCAGGATGGCGATCATTTCAATGCCGCCTCGGTAATTCGCAACGGCAAAATTGTCGCGACCTATCACAAGCAGAAGTTACCCAATTACAGCGTATTCGATGAAGTGCGCTATTTCGAGCCGGGCTATACCCCGCTGGTGTTCGAGCACGAGGGCGTCCAAATCGGCGTCGTCATCTGTGCTGACGTGTGGGAACAGGAGCCGGCGATACGTGCTCGCCAGGCCGGGGCGCAGGTGTTGCTGGCGTTGAATGCCTCTCCCTATCACCTCGAAAAACAGCTTACCCGCTATGAAGTGCTGCGGGAGCGCGTGCGCGAGACTGGCTTGCCTATCGTTTATGCCAACCTGGTCGGTGGGCAGGATGAACTGGTGTTCGACGGCGCTTCATTCGTGCTGAATGCCCAAGGGCTGCTGATGTACCAGATGGCGGCCTTCGAGGAGGCCATGGGTTTGGTTGACTTCGATGGTGCCGAACCGCGACCGGGAGAGGTGGTTCCAGAGGACAGTCTGGAAGCGGCCGTTTACAAGGCTCTGTGCCTGGGCGTGCACGACTACATCGGAAAAAACGGTTTCCCCGGCGTAGTGCTAGGGCTGTCCGGCGGCATCGATTCTGCGCTGACCATGGCTATTGCCGTCGATGCGCTCGGCGCGGAACGTGTTCGTGCGGTCATGATGCCGTCCCGCTTTACTGCCGACATCAGCCAGAACGATGCGGCACAGATGGCCGAGAACCTTGGTGTCCACTACACCGAGTTACCCATCGAGCATCTGTTCGAAACCTTCCTCGAATCGCTGGCGGGCGAGTTCGAAGGGCTCCCGTTCGACCTGGCCGAAGAAAATCTGCAGGCGCGGATTCGCGGCACCTTGTTGATGGCGCTCTCGAACAAGTTCGGCTCTATCGTGCTGACAACGGGCAACAAAAGCGAAATGGGCGTTGGGTACTCGACGCTTTATGGCGATATGGCAGGCGGATTCTCCGTACTTAAGGATGTGCCAAAAACCATGGTCTATCGGCTGGCACATTACCGCAATTCGATTGCGCCTATTATTCCGTCGCGTATCATTACCCGCGCGCCATCGGCCGAATTGCGGCACGACCAGACCGACCAGGATTCGCTGCCGCCTTACGAGATTCTTGATGGGATCATGGAGGCTTATGTCGAATACGACAAGAGCCCGGCCGAAATTGCCGCCATGGGATTCCGCTCGGACGATATCCGGCGGGTAGTGACACTGATCGACCGTAACGAGTACAAGCGCCGCCAGGCACCTGTCGGCGTGCGCATTACGCATCGCGGATTTGGCAAGGACAGGCGTTATCCGATAACATCGAAATATAAATTCGAATTCTGAAGGAGGAGAAAGACCATGAAAAAAATCGAAGCCATCATCAAGCCATTCAAGCTGGACGAGGTGCGCGAAGCGCTTTCCGAGATCGGCGTTGCCGGCCTGACGGTGACTGAGGTGAAGGGGTTCGGCCGCCAGAAGGGGCACACCGAGCTTTATCGTGGCGCCGAATACGTGGTCGATTTTCTTCCCAAAATCAAAGTGGAACTGGTGATTCCAGACCATTTGCTGGATGCCTGTATCGAAGCCATCGTCAAGTCGGCCCGTACCGGCAAGATTGGCGACGGCAAGATTTTTGTGACTTCGGTGGAGCAGGTCATCCGTATCCGTACCGGTGAAACCGGCGAAGCCGCAGTCTGATTTCTCTGTACTTCGGAGCGACTGGATCAGGTGATGCGTGCCTTGCACGTACTCCTCCAGTCGCTTTTTCATTTTCTAGTCCGACATACTCCTAATGCATAGCCTGCTTTCAATGCCGACCTGGATGCAGGCTGCCGGCCTGCTTATCCTATCGAACGTGTTTATGACGTTCGCCTGGTACGCCCATCTCAGGAACCTCAACGACAAGCCGTGGTGGATCGCCGCCCTCGCAAGCTGGGGTATCGCGCTGTTTGAATATCTGCTTCAGGTGCCTGGTAACCGCATCGGCTATACAACACTCTCGCTGGCGCAGCTCAAGATCATGCAGGAAGTGATTACGCTTGCCGTATTCATTCCCTTTGCCGTTTTTTACATGCAGGAACCGGTCAAGCTGGATTATCTTTGGGCAGGACTATGCCTGATGGGGGCGGTGTACTTCATGTTCAGGGCCGGCTGAAAAGTCGGCCCTGAATAGTTTCTGTCAGAAGCCCAGTGCGCGGGCACCCTGGTAGAAGACGAAGCTGACCAGCCAGGCCAGCAGCAGTGACCAGCCGATGGACAGCCACATGAATCCCGCGCTGCGGGATTCGCTTTTGAGTGTGGCGATGGTCGAGAGGCAGGGGGTGTAGATCAAGGTGAAGAGCATGAAGCTCATGCCTTGCACCCAGTCCAGCCTTTGCCCCATCAACTGCATCAGGTCATCCCCTTGTAATCCATAAATCACGGCGAGAGATCCGACCACGATTTCCTTGGCCACAAAGCCGAAGATGAGCGCGATTGAAAGCTGCGCGTCAATGCCGATGGGGTCCAGGATCGGAGACAGTGTCTGACCGATCATGCCGGCCAATGTGCCGATGCTGGCGGGAGGTACATCGCTGGGGTAATGGGTGAGTACCCAGACCAGCACTACGCCGGCCACAATGAATTTGGATGCGCGATTGAGGAAGTGCCCTACTTCCTGCCAGCCGCGCAGGACAATCTGGCGCGGTGTGGGGAAGCGGTAGGGCGGCAGTTCAAGGATGAACGGTTCGTTGCTGTGGAACTGGCTCTTGAACAGCATGGCGCTGAGGAAAGTCACGGCAAAACTCATCAGGTAGAGCGAGAACAGGACCAGGGGAGCCTGTTGCGGCGTGAACAGCACGGCGGCCATGAACACGAATACCTGCAAGCGTGCAGAACAGAGCGAGAAAGGTATGACCAGCATGGTCAGCAAGCGCGAAGCGCGGTTGCGCATTACGCGGGTGCCCATCAGCGCCGGTACGTTACAGCCGAAGCCCATCAGCAGCATCACGAAGCCGCGTCCGTCCAGCCCCATTTTCGCCATCAGCGAGTCCATCAGGAAGGCTGCGCGCGAGAGGTAGCCGCTATCCTCCACCATGGTCATCACCAGGAAGAACAGGATGATGATGGGCACGAACGCCGCCACGGTGCCGACACCGTTGAAGATGCCGTCCAGCAACAGCCCATTTAGCCATGCAGGTGTACCGGCCAGCAAAGGCTCCAGCATGCCGGTGCGCACCTGGTCGAGCAACCATGCCATGCCGTCCTGCAAGGGTTTCCCGGCCGAAAAAATGAACTGGAAAAGCAGGTAAAGTGCGGCAAAGAATATCGGCAGCCCCAGCCATGGGTGCAGCAACAATTTATCTATTTTGGCGGTGAGCGCATCCGTCAATTGCACCGGCATTTGTACCGAAGCTTTGACGATTTCTTCCATTTCGCGCTCTATCCTGTCGTCGGAGTCGAGTTGCGCCCGAAGCTCTTCCGGAGCTGGGTGGGTCGGGGTTTTGTCCATTGTTTGCGCGGCCAGTTGCAGCGCTTGCTGAAAGCCCTCGCCATATTTAGCACTGAGCATGGCGACCGGCAGGCCCAGTTGTAGCGACATAACGGCAGTGTCGATAGTGATTCCGCCACGCTTGGCTTCGTCTGCCATGTTGAGCATCAATACCGTGGGCAATCCGAGATCACGCACTTGCAGGGCCAGCGATAGCTGGCGATCGACCTGAGAGGTATTGAGCACGAGAATGACCAGATCGATCTCGTTATTCTCGAGGAAGTGGCGCACGACCTGTTCGTCGTCCGAGAATCCATGCAGGTCATAAATGCCGGGCAAATCCACCAGCTCCGCAATGTGGCCGCCCAGAAGTATCTTGGCGCTCATCAGGTCCACCGTGATGCCGGGCCAGTTGCCCACGCGGGCAGAAGCGCCGCTGATGCGATTGAACAGGGTGGATTTGCCCGTATTGGGCATGCCTAGGAGTGCGATTCTTTTCATTGGGAGATTATATTAAGGCGCAGTCTGGCAGGACAGCTTAGTTTGGTGTGGATGCCGCTTCCTGCGAAATCTGGATGCGATGCGCTTCGGCGCTGCGCAGAATGACGTCAGTTGTTCCGATGCGGACATGCAGCGGGCCGTGGAAGCGGGCGCGACGGATAAGTTCGATGCGTTTCCCGATGCGGAAACCCAAGGCGTTGAGTCGTTGGTGCAAGCCTTCCTCCGCTGTGATGGCGCGAATGACTGCGCATTCTCCGGGTTTCAAGCTATCCAGGCTATGAGTCAGCATGACGTCGCAACAATAAGTAAATAAGAATGGTTCTTATTATTGCATAACCATGAATGAGCGCAAGGGTTTTGTTCTGCAAAAGCAAACGGCGCCATAAGGCGCCGTTTGCTTTAAGCGGTGTAGCTTAGTTGGTGACGATCTTGGCCTTGGCGCGCAGATCGCTCAGCATTTTTTCCAGATTGCGCTGCTGAACCTGTTTCTTCAGGTTGTCCTTGACCTTGTCGTAGGTAGGCGGTTGTGCGGTGCGGGTGTCTTCAAGCTTGATGACGTGCCAGCCGAACTGGGTCTGCACCGGCGTTTGGGTGACCTGGCCCTTTTTCAATGTGCCGACGGCATCGCTGAACGGCTTGACCATTGCGGCCGGCGGGAACCAGCCCAGATCGCCGCCCTTGTCCTTGGAGCCCGGATCCTTGGATTTTTCCTTCGCCAGCTTGGCAAAATCGCCACCCTTGCCGAGTTGTGCGATGACGTCCTTGGCTTCGGCTTCGGTCGAAACCAAAATGTGGCGCGCGCTGAATTCCTTGTCGCCCACCTGAGCCTTGAATTTTTCGTACTCTGCCTTGATATCGGCTTCGCTGACGGTGTTCTTTTTCAGGAAGTTTTCGATATAGGTGTTGACCAGCAGTTCGCGACGCAGCAGTTCTTCTTTGGCGATGTAATCGGGCTGCTTGTCCAGACCCTGTTTCTGGGCTTCCTGAACAACGAGTTCACTGCTGATCAGCTTGTTGACGATGATGCTGCGGACATTGGCGTCGACATTCTGGCCGCGAGCCGTGGCGTCCTTGGAGATGTAGTCGACCAGCGATTGCTTGATCGGCTTGCCGTTAACCGTGGCGACATTGGTGTCGGCGGCCTGTGCGGTCGGGACCATCAAGCCAAAAGCAATGGCCAGCAGGGTTTTTTGAGTCAGGTTCATCGAGATTCCTCGTAATGGATGGAAATGAATGGGTTAGCGTTCGTCAGGGGAGAAGGCGGAAATGCTCACGGCATGAATGCGCGATGGGATAAGGTCTTGAAGCGCTTGATAAATAGCACGATGCCGCATTATCTGCGATTTGCCGGAAAATTGCGAGCTGACCACGGTGAGCGTGAAATGACCGCCGCCCGTATTCCCGGCATGGCCCGCATGCTTGGCGCTGTCATCGACGATTTCCAGCAATTGCGGTTCCAGTATCGCCAGTCGCTGACGAATTTCGCTCTGCAGCTCGGACGGGCTCAAGCGGGCAGGGTCTTGCGGAAAGGTTGCACGGTGATGCTGGAGAACACGCCGCCGGTGACAAAGGAGTCGGCTTCCGCCCAGGCCTTCGCTTCGGCAAGCGAGGGAAATTCGGCGACGATCAGGCTGCCGCTGAATCCGGCTGGACCCGGGTCGATGCTGTCGATGGCAGGGAATGGTCCCGCAAGTACCAGGCGTCCTTCTTCCTGTAACTGTTTCAGCCTTTCCAGGTGCGTGGGCCGGTTGGCCATGCGTTTTTCCAGGCTATTGGGACTATCCGTGCCGATAATGGCGTAAAGCATTATTCCGGTTCCTTCATGTATTTCCCCAGGAAAAGACTTTGCAGCACCACGAAGACCAGCATCAGTCCCATCGTGCCGAAAAGCTTGAAGTTGACCCAGGTTTCGGTGGCGAAGTTGAATGCCACGTAAAGATTGAGCAGACCCAATACCGCAAAAAAGCCTGCCCAGGCATGGTTCAGTTTGCGCCAGACCGGATCGGGCAACGCAAGCTGTTTATCCATGACAGCGCGAATCAGGTTTTTGTTCCAGAAAATTTCGGAGGCGAACAGCACTATTGCGAACAGCCAGTACAAAACGGTCGGTTTCCACTTGATGAAAAGCTCATTGTGCAGCAGCAAGGTGGCGCCGCCGAACACCACGATGATGACGCCGCTGGCGATCAGCATGCCATCAACTTTGCCGTGCCGGTACTTGACCCAGGCGATCTGCAACAGCGTGGCGATAATGGCTGAGGCGGTCGCCGCATAGATACCCAGTATCTTGAAAACGACGAAGAACAGGATGACGGGAAACAGATCGAATAGGAATTTCACGTGGGAGAGGGGCTAACGTATCGGTCGGGCTGCTATTTTGCTATGATTCTGCTTGGCTCACAAGAGCGGTTCAAGCACGCAACTTTATGCCTTCTCCCTTTGATTTACATTCCCATTCCATTATTTCAGATGGCACCCTGACGCCAACTGCGCTCGTCGAGCATGCGGCTGCCCGTGGCGTGCGGGTCCTGGCCCTGACGGATCATGACGATATCGCGGGCCTGGAAGAGGCAGCCGAGATAGCCGCTCGCCACAATATCGCTTTTATCAATGGTGTGGAGATTTCGGTTACCTGGAACAAACGCACGATCCATGTGGTAGGCCTCAAGGTTTCACCGACGCACGAGCCGCTGGTGCAGGGCCTGGCGGCCATACGCGCTGGCCGGCACACGCGGGCCGAAGGCATGGCTGCTGGACTGGAGCAGGAAGGCATCGCCGGCAGCCTGGAGGGTGCATACAGCTACGCCAAGCGCGGGATCATCAGCCGCTCTCATTTCGCACGCTTCCTGGTGGAACAGGGCCATGCAAAAGATATTTCCGCGGTATTCAAGAAGTATCTCGTCAAGGGGAAGCCGGGTTATTTCGAGCATCGGTGGGCCGATCTGGAAGAGGCTATCGGCTGGATCACCGGCAGTGGCGGCGTTGCCGTGCTGGCGCATCCCGGCCGCTACGATATCGGCCGTACCAATATGGCAATGCTGCTGGCGGAGTTTCGCGAGCGTGGGGGCGCCGGCATCGAGGTCGTGACCGGCAGCCATACCCCCGAGCAATATCAGCATTTCGCGCGCCTCGCGCACCAGTTCGGCTTTCAGGCCTCATTGGGCTCCGATTATCATGGTCCAGGTCATACCTATATCGACATGGGCCGTCTGCCGGATTTGCCCGCCGGATGCGTACCGATATGGCGCGACTGGCCCGAAGCCGCTGGACTTCATTGATCGATGGCGCAATTCTTTACGATACATCCCGAAAGTCCGCAGTCGCGCCTGATACGCCAGGCGGTGGAAATTTTTCGTAGCGGAGGCGTCGTGGCTTATCCCACGGATTCCAGCTATGCGCTCGGCTGCATTCTGGGTGAAAAGGATGCGCAGGAGCGTATCCGCGCCATCCGCGGAGTGGACGAGAACCACCATTTCACGCTGGTTTGCCGTAATCTTGCGGAAATTGGCGTATATGCAAAAGTGGACAATAGTCAGTTTCGCCTGCTCAAGGCCAATACGCCGGGAAGTTATACCTTCATTTTGCAGGCCAGCCGCGAAGTGCCAAGACGTTTGCAGCATCCGAAACGCAGCACCATCGGGCTGCGCGTGCCGGATCACGCGGTGACGCTGGCGTTATTGGAAGAGTTGAACGAGCCGCTGCTCAGCATGACCCTGATGCTGCCGGGCGACGAGACCCCCCTCAGCGAAGCATGGGAAATACGCGAACGACTGGAAAAGCAGGTGGATCTGGTCATCGACGCCGGCGCCTGCGATGTGCTGCCGACGACGGTGATCGACCTCACCGGAGAGGTGCCGGAGCTGGTGCGCCTGGGCAAGGGCGATCCTGCCCGATTCGGATTGGAGTGATATGGAATTAAGCCTGATACAGAAAGTTTCGATATACGCATTACCGGTAATCTTTGCGATCACGGTACACGAGGCTGCGCACGGCTATGCCGCGCGGTATTTCGGCGACATGACGGCTGCCGCTGCGGGGCGCATTACGCTCAATCCCCTGAAACATATCGACCCTATCGGTACGGTACTGGTGCCCCTGTTGACCATGCTGGTTGGTGGCATTCTTTTCGGCTGGGCCAAGCCTGTGCCGGTCGATTTTAGCCGCCTGCGCCAGCCCAAGCGCGACATGTTGTGGGTGGCTGCTGCTGGCCCAGGCTCCAATCTGATCATGGCGCTGTTCTGGGGCGTGATGTACAAGCTTTCGGCGGCGATGCCCGAAGCCATGATGCTCCCGCTTTCGCTGATGGCGCAGGTTGGCATCATGATCAACGTCGTGCTGATGGTGCTCAATCTGTTGCCGTTGCCGCCTCTCGATGGTGGCCGCATTGCCGTCAGTCTGCTGCCCCATCCTTATTCCTGGCAGTTCGCCAAGCTCGAGCGTTATGGATTCATCATACTGATAGTGCTGTTATTTACCGGTATCCTCGGTAAAATCCTGTGGCCGATCGTGAATGCCGCAATGTCGGCAATCGCATGGCTGTTTTCTTAAATTGACAAGGCAAATCTGAACCATGGCTGTTGAGCGCGTTTTATCGGGCATGAGGCCCACCGGACACCTGCATCTGGGACACTATCACGGCGTCCTGAAGAACTGGCTTAAACTCCAGCACGAGCAGGAGTGCCTGTTCTTCGTCGCCGACTGGCACGCGCTCACCACGCACTATGACACGCCGCACGTGATCGAGGAAAACGTCTGGGAAATGGTCATCGACTGGCTCGCCGCCGGCGTCGACCCCGCCAGCGCCACCATCTTCATCCAGTCGCGCGTGCCGGAGCATGCCGAACTGCATACGCTGCTGTCGATGATCACCCCTCTGGGCTGGCTGGAACGCGTGCCGACCTACAAGGACCAGCAGGAAAAACTGTCCAGCAAGGATCTCTCCACTTACGGCTTCCTCGGTTATCCGCTGCTGCAAAGCGCGGACATCCTGATCTACCGCGCCACGCAGGTGCCGGTGGGCGAGGATCAGGTGCCGCATATCGAATTCACGCGTGAAATCGCACGTCGCTTCAATCACATCTACGGCCGCGAACCTGGCTACGAGGAAAAGGCCGAGGCAGCAGTCAAGAAACTGGGCGGCAAGCGCGGTGCTTTGTACGAAGAACTGCGGACGCGATATCAGGAAACGGGCGACGAAGAAGCTCTGCTCTCCGCGCAGGCGATGATCGAAGAACATCAGGGACTCTCTCTGGGCGACCGTGAGCGCCTGTTGGGCTATCTGGAAGGCGGGGGCAAGATGATCCTGCTCGAGCCGGAGGCCAAGTTGACACCGGCTTCCCGCATGCCGGGGCTGGATGGGCAGAAGATGTCCAAATCCTACAACAATACCATTTCGTTGCGCGAAGACCCCGAAGCAATCACCAAGAAAATCCGTACCATGCCAACCGATCCGGCGCGCGTGCGCCGTACCGATCCAGGCGATCCAGCCAAATGCCCGGTGTTTCAACTGCATGAAGTGTATTCCGACGAAAACACGCGCGACTGGGTGCAGCAGGGCTGCCGTGGTGCCTCCATCGGCTGTATTGAATGCAAGCAGCCAGTGATCGACGCGGTGCTGGTCGAACTGAAACCGATTCAGGAGCGTGCCGCCGAGTATGCCGCAGATCCGACATTGGTGAAGAATATCGTGGCTGACGGCTGCGAACGGGCGCGCAAGCTGGCGCGGGAAACCATGCGCGACGTGCGCGAGGCCATGGGGCTGGGATATAACTAATGTTACCCGCCGCCAGTGCTCGCATTCATGGCGAACCCCTGGCGGAGCTGCCGCAGGATCTGTACATCCCACCGGACGCGCTGGAAATCTACCTGGAAACATTTGAAGGCCCGCTCGACCTGCTGCTGTACCTGATCCGCAAGCATAATCTGGATATCCTCGATATTCCGATGGCCGATCTTACGCGACAGTACATGAATTACATCGAGAAGATGGGTGCGGCCAAGCTGGAACTGGCCGCGGATTACCTGCTGATGTCGGCGATGCTGATCGAGATCAAGTCGCGCATGCTGCTGCCGAAACCGGCGGAAATCGAGCAGGAAGAAGACCCGCGTGCCGAGCTGGTGCGGCGCCTGCTGGAATATGAAGCGATCAAGCTGGCCGCACAGCGTATCGACGATATGCCGCAGGTGGGGCGCGAAATGCTGGTGGCGCAAGCGTATTACGATCATATTCCGCAACAGCAATTGCCAGGCGTGACAATGGAGGAGTTGTTTTCCGCATGGCAGGACGTGCTGAAGCGCGCCAGTCACTTCACCCATCACAAGGTGAGTCGCGAGGAGCTTTCGGTGCGGGAGCATATGAGCATGATTCTGCGAAAACTGAACGCCGAACCCTTGCTGGAGTTTGTTGCGTTGTTCGATTTGAAGGAAGGCATCCCCAAGCTGGTGGTGTGTTTTCTGGCAATTCTGGAATTGGCGCGCGAAGGCTTGGTGCGATTGACGCAACAAGCGGCATTTACCCCGATTTACGTGCAGGCGAGCGATGGCCTCCGGTGAGACAAGTTCGCCTAGCAACATCCGGCATCTGAAAAACGTGCTGGAAGCGGCGCTGCTGACGAGTCGCGAGCCGCTTTCGCTGGACGAGCTGCTGCGCCTGTTCGAGGATCGCATGGATCGTACTACGCTACGGATGCTGCTGGATGAATTGAAGACAGACTGGCAAGGCCGTACATTGGAACTGACGCAGGTGGCAAGCGGCTGGCGTTTCCAGGCACGCGAAGAGTATTGGCCGTATCTGGCGCGGCTCAATCCGGAACGGCCGCAGCGCTATTCGCGTGCGGTGCTGGAAACGCTGGCGATCATTGCCTACCGCCAGCCGGTGACGCGCGGGGATATCGAGGAAATCCGTGGCGTCGCGGTGAATCCCAATATTATTCGCACATTGCAGGAGCGCGGATGGATCGACGTGGTTGGCCATCGTGAAGTGCCCGGAAGGCCTTCATTGCTGGCGACGACCAAGACGTTTCTGGACGACCTGAATTTGCGTTCGCTATCGGAGCTGCCACCGCTGGAGCATTTTCCGCAGCATGAAATACCGCTGGATTTATAAAGCAATTAACCGCCAAGGTGCCAAGAACACCAGGCGAAAATAACAAGAAATCATTCGATGTTTCCGGGCCATAGGCCAGGAGGAAGCATAATTAATCAATACCTTATTTCCTTGCCGCTCTTCGTGGCTCGGTGCTTCAAAAAGGTTTAGGAGTTTCAAATGGTAAGACCATTCAAGCAAGCCCCCACCACGCGCCCCGCGCGGTCGACCAATCCCGACCAGCCGTCCCAGCGCCTGCATAAACTGTTGGCATTGGCGGGTCTCGGTTCGCGCCGCGATATGGAAGAACTGATCGCCAGCGGTCGCGTTACGGTCAACGGCGAGGTGGCGCAAGTCGGCGCCGGCGTGACGCCCAACGATGTGGTCAAGCTTGATCGCCGTATCCTGCGCCTGCCGTTTGAGGCCGAATTGCCGCGCGTGCTGCTCTATCACAAGCCGGAAGGCGAAATCGTCAGCCAGGATGATCCGGAAAAGCGCGCCACCGTATTCGACAAGCTGCCGCGCGTGCGCGGTCGCTGGGTGGCGATCGGCCGGCTCGACATCAACACGTCCGGGCTGCTGATATTCACGACTTCCGGCGACCTTGCCAACCATTTCATGCATCCGCGCTACGAAGTCGAACGCGAATATGCCGTACGGCTGATGGGTGAGCTGACCGAAGGCCAGATGCTGCAATTGAAGGAAGGTATCGAGCTGGAGGACGGTCTTGCGGGATTCGACAGCATTCAGGACAAGGGCGGCGAGGGGGCCAACCACTGGTATGAAGTCAGCTTGCGCGAAGGCCGCAACCGCGAGGTGCGCCGCATGTTCGAAGCCATCGGACTGATGGTCAGTCGCCTGATGCGCGTGCGCTTCGGGCCGATCAGCCTGCCATCGCGCCTGAAGCGCGGCCAGATGCTCGAATTGC
>CAMLME010000021.1 GCA_946481235.1 uncultured Methylobacillus sp.
ACAAGGGGTTAGACCGTGCCGCAAAATACGCCTGCCATACTCGTACTTGCAGACGGAACCGTGTTTCGGGGCATTGCCATCGGAGCAGCGGGCGCGACGGTCGGTGAAGTGGTGTTCAACACTTCGATGACCGGCTATCAGGAAATTCTCACCGATCCATCCTATACCAAGCAGATCGTCACGTTGACGTATCCGCACGTTGGTAATTACGGCATCAATGCCGAAGACGTCGAATCCAGCAAGGTTTATGCTGCCGGTCTCGTGATTCGCGACCTGCCGCTGATGGCTAGTAGCTGGCGCAGCCAGGAGTCGCTGGACGCTTACCTCAAGCGCAGCAACGTCGTCGCTATTGCCGACATCGACACTCGCAAACTCACGCGCCTGCTGCGCGAAAAGGGTGCGCAGGCTGGCTGCATCATGGCCGGAGAGATTGACGAGGCCAAGGCACTGGAAATGGCGCGCAGCTTCCCGGGTTTGGCTGGTATGGATCTCGCCAAGGTGGTGTCATCCGACAAGCCCTACCACTGGACCGAAGGCGAATGGAGCCTCGGTAAGGGCTATGAAGCGAACTCGCAATCCAAGTACAAGGTTGTGGCCTTCGATTACGGCATCAAGCGCAATATCCTGCGCATGCTGGTCGCGCGCGGCTGCGATGTGACCGTGTTACCGGCGCAGGCGACAGCAGAAGAGGCGTTGGCGCTCAACCCGGATGGCGTATTCCTTTCCAACGGCCCAGGCGATCCTGAGCCATGCGATTACGCCATCGAAGCCATTGGCAAGCTGGTCGACAAAGGCGTGCCGACTTACGGCATCTGTCTCGGTCATCAGTTGCTGGCGCTGGCGAGCGGTGCAAAGACGGTCAAGATGAAGTTTGGTCATCACGGCGCCAACCATCCGGTGCAGGATCTTGACGATAAGCGCGTGTTCATTACCAGTCAGAACCATGGCTTTGCAGTGGATCCGGCATCGTTGCCAGCGAATCTGCGCGCGACTCATGTTTCGCTCTTTGATGGCAGCCTGCAAGGGATTTCCCGCACTGACAAGCCTGCATTCAGCTTCCAGGGTCACCCGGAGGCAAGTCCCGGCCCGTGCGAAATGAGCTATCTGTTCGACCGTTTCATCCAAATGATGGAGGACAGTCGCAAGTCTTAAGCCCAAGTCGCAAGCTGCCTGAAAGGGCCGCTTGCGACTTTTTGCTCACGACCAGCGGCTGTAACTAGCGACTAAAACCATGCCAAAACGTACAGACATTAAAAGTATTCTCATCATCGGTGCCGGCCCCATCGTCATTGGACAGGCTTGCGAATTCGACTATTCCGGGGCTCAGGCCTGCAAGGCGCTGAAAGAAGAAGGCTACCGCGTCATTCTGGTCAACTCCAATCCGGCTACCATCATGACCGACCCGGAAATGGCCGACGCGACTTACATCGAGCCGGTCACCTGGCAGATCGTCGAAAAAATCATAGCCATCGAACGGCCGGATGCACTGCTGCCGACCATGGGCGGTCAGACCGCTCTCAATTGCGCGCTCGATCTGGACCGCAATGGCGTGCTGGAAAAATACAACGTCGAGTTGATCGGCGCCAGCAAGGAGGCCATCGACAAGGCCGAGGATCGCGAAAAGTTCAAGAGCGCCATGACCAAGATCGGCCTGGGCTCCGCGCGTTCAGCCGTGGCGCATAGCCTGGAAGAGGCGTTGCAGGTCAAGGAAATGATCGGCTATCCGGCCATCATTCGTCCGTCTTTCACGATGGGCGGCAGCGGCGGCGGCATCGCCTACAACCGCGAAGAATTCCTCGCTATTTGCGAGCGTGGCCTGGAAGCCTCCCCCACCAGCGAATTGCTGATCGAGGAATCGCTACTGGGTTGGAAAGAGTACGAGATGGAAGTGGTGCGCGACCACAAGGATAATTGCATCATCATCTGCTCGATCGAGAACCTTGACCCGATGGGTGTCCATACCGGTGACTCGATCACGGTTGCTCCGGCGCAGACGCTGACCGACAAGGAATACCAGATCATGCGCGACGCCTCGCTGGCGGTGCTGCGCGAGATCGGCGTGGATACTGGCGGTTCCAACGTGCAGTTCGCGATCAATCCCGAAGACGGCCGCATGATCGTCATCGAAATGAACCCGCGTGTGTCGCGCTCTTCCGCGCTGGCCTCCAAGGCGACCGGCTTCCCGATTGCCAAGGTCGCCGCCAAGCTGGCGGTGGGTTACACGCTGGACGAACTGAAGAACGACATTACCGGCGGTGCGACCCCGGCCTCATTCGAACCGTCGATCGACTACGTCGTCACCAAGATTCCGCGTTTCGCCTTCGAGAAGTTCCCGCAGGCCGATTCGCGCCTGACCACCCAAATGAAGTCGGTGGGCGAAGTAATGGCTATCGGTCGCACGTTCCAGGAATCCTTCCAGAAAGCATTGCGCGGCCTCGAAGTCGGCGTCGACGGACTGGACGAGAAAACCACCGACCATGACCGCATCGCCACCGAACTGGGCGAGGCTGGCCCGGAACGGATCTGGTATGTAGGCGACGCTTTCCGCACCGGCATGAGCGTGCAGGAAGTGCATGACCATTCCAAGATCGATCCGTGGTTCCTGGTACAGATCGAAGACCTTATCAAGCGAGAGCAGGCGCTGAAGGGCAGGTCCATGGCTGATCTTGACCGCGATGCGCTGTTCCAACTGAAGCGCCGCGGTTTCTCGGATCGTCGCCTTGCCAAGCTGCTGGGTACCGACCAGCATGCGGTGCGCGCCTACCGTCATGCACTCAATGTTCGCCCAGTCTACAAGCGTGTCGACACATGCGCCGCCGAATTCGCTACTAATACCGCCTACATGTATTCCACCTATGAGGAGGAGTGTGAGGCCCGGCCGACCGACAAGAAAAAGATCATGGTGCTGGGCGGGGGTCCTAACCGCATCGGCCAAGGCATCGAATTCGACTATTGCTGCGTCCATGCGGCCTTTGCGATGCGCGAAGACGGCTACGAGACCATCATGGTCAACTGCAATCCGGAAACCGTGTCCACCGATTACGACACCTCCGATCGTCTCTACTTCGAGCCGTTGACGCTGGAAGACGTGCTGGAAATCGTCGCGCTGGAAAAACCGGAAGGCGTCATCGTGCAATACGGCGGCCAGACCCCGCTCAAGCTGGCGCGCGACCTGGAAAAGGCGGGCGTGCCCATCATCGGGACCAGTCCGGATGCGATCGACCGCGCCGAAGACCGCGAACGCTTCCAGCAGATGTTGCACGAGCTCGGCCTCAAGCAGCCTCCTAACCGTACCGCGCGTACGGAAGAAGAGGCGCTGCGCTCCGCGACCGAAATCGGCTATCCGCTGGTGGTCCGTCCGTCCTACGTGCTCGGCGGCCGTGCGATGGAAATCGTGCAGGAACAGGCACAGCTTGAGCGCTACATGCGCGAAGCGGTGAAAGTGTCGAACGATAGTCCGGTGCTGCTGGATCGATTCCTGAACGACGCCAAGGAAGTCGACGTAGATGCGTTGTCCGACGGCGAGGAGGTCGTTATCGGCGGTATCATGGAACACGTGGAACAAGCTGGGGTGCACTCCGGCGACTCTGCCTGTTCGCTGCCGCCGTATAGCCTTTCCCCGGAGTTGCAAGATGAATTGCGACGCCAGACGGTGATGATGGCCAAGGCGCTTGGTGTCGTCGGCCTGATGAACGTGCAGTTCGCGATTCAGGGCGAGACAGTCTATGTGCTGGAAGTGAACCCTCGCGCTTCGCGCACGGTGCCTTTCGTATCCAAGGCCTGCGGTTTGCAGCTGGCCAAGGTAGCCGCGCGCTGCATGGCCGGACAGTCACTGGCATCGCAAGGCGTCACCAAGGAAATCGTGCCGCCGTATTATTCGGTGAAGGAAGCGGTATTCCCCTTCATCAAATTCCCCGGAGTGGACACCATTCTAGGTCCGGAAATGAAATCCACCGGCGAAGTAATGGGAGTGGGCCAGACATTTGCCGAAGCTTTCGTCAAATCCCAGCTCGGCGCCGGTACCAAGCTGCCCTCGGGCGGCAAGGCCTTCATCAGTGTACGTCGTGAAGATCGCGAAAAGGTGATCGAGATTGCCCAGGCACTGGCCGCACTCGGCTTCCAGCTTGTGGCAACGCGCGGCAGCGCCGCGGCCATGCAGGCGGCTGGACTCAACGTGACGCCGGTCAACAAGGTGACCGAAGGACGCCCGCACATCGTCGACATGATCAAGAACGGCGAAATCAGCTTTATCGTCAATGTGGTCGAGGATAAGCGGGCGATGCAGGATTCCTATGCGATTCGACGCAATGCCCTGCAGCAGAAAGTGACCTATTACACGACGCTGGCTGGTGCCAAGGCAGCATGCATCGGCATGGCGCATATGAAGGAACTGGAAGTCCAGTCTCTTCAGGACTTGCATCGCCAGCTGTCTAAGTAATACCATAGTACCGACATCGAAAACCACACCGGCGGCACAAACCGGCGTGGTTTTTCATTTTTAGTAAGGATACCTAATATGCAGAAAGTCCCATTGACAGTCCGCGGCGCCGAATTATTAAAAGCCGAACTGCTGCACTTGCGCAGCGTGGAACGTCCCAGTGTTATCGCAGCAATTGCCGAGGCACGCTCGCATGGCGATCTGTCGGAAAATGCCGAGTACGATGCCGCGAAGGAACGCCAGAGTTTTATCGAAGGGCGCATTGCCGAAGTGGAAGCCAAGCTTTCCAATGCTCAGGTGATCGACCCCGCCACGCTGGATGCGGATGGCCGCTGCGTGTTCGGTGCGACTGTCGAGCTGGAAGACCAGGACAACGGCGACAGCGTCACTTACCAGATCGTGGGCGACGACGAAGCGGATATCAAGGCCGGAAAAATTTCGGTGAGCTCGCCGATTGCTCGTGCATTGATCGGGAAATATGCCGGCGATGTGGCCGAGGTGATGGCACCGGGCGGCGTGCGCGCCTACGAGGTGCTGGAAGTGCGGTACCGGTAATTCCATGAAGATTACACTCTCGGATAGTCTGGCACTGATCCTGATCACCGCCTGGGTGGGAGGGTTGTGGGCTATAGGTTATCTGGCTGCCCCCGCACTGTTCTACACGCTGGGCGAAAACCGCCAGCTTGCGGGGAATCTCGCCGGTACGATGTTTGCGTGGGTCGCGTATCTGGGACTGTTTAGCGGTATCTACCTGATGGCGCATCGGGTCGCGCGATTCGGCCTGAATGCATTCAAGCAGGCGTTTTTCTGGGCGGCTTTTGTAATGCTTTTGCTGACGCTGTTCGGGCATTTTGGCGTTCAGCCTATGATTGCACAATTGAAGGCGCAGGCTATGCCGGCAGACGTGATGAACAGCGTGTTCCGGGATCGTTTTGCCACCTGGCACGGCGTCGCCAGCATCGCTTATCTCATCGAAAGCTTGCTGGGACTGGTGCTGGTGTTCAGGGCGCGTAGCTGATACGCGGGAAAGTATTTGAAATGCAGGCGGAAACGCCTGCATTGTTATTTGGGTAACAGGATTTTCGGGGTTTCGGCGGGACGATAGATGACCAGTTGCTTGCCGATATGATGGACGGGGGCTGCGTCCAGCTTCTCGCAGATTTCTTCCAGCATCAGCTTGCGTTGTTCGCGGTCATCGCCGAATACCTTGATCTTGATCAATTCATGCGCTTTCAGGCTGAGGTCGATTTCGCGCAGCACCTGCTCGGTGAGACCATTGTTACCGATCATCACGACAGGGTTGAGGTTGTGGCCAAGCCCACGCAAGTGGCTGGTTTGTTTGGAATTCAATTTAATCATAGGCGCGCAGTTTAACAGATGAAGCGTACCCGAACCAGCAAGGCCTGGATGCATGAGCATGTCAGCGACGAATTCGTGAAGCGTGCCCAGCGCGAAGGGTATAGAGCCCGTGCGGCTTACAAGCTGATGGAAATCGATGACAAGGATCACCTCATCAAGCCGGGAATGATCATAGTCGATCTTGGATCAGCGCCGGGCAGCTGGTCGCAAGTGGCAATGCAACGGCTTCAGGGCAAGGGGCGTGTATTCGCGCTGGATATCCTGGAAATGCAGCCGGTGCCTGGCGTGGAGTTTCTGCAAGGTGATTTCCGGGAAGACGTTGTACTCGCGCAACTCGAGAGCAAACTGGAAGGTCGGCAGGTCGACCTTGTAATTTCCGATATGGCCCCCAATATTAGTGGCATTAACGTCACCGATCAGGCTCGGGTGGCGCATCTCGCCGAACTCGCACTGGAGTTCGCCAAGGATTGGCTGAAACCGGGAGGGAGTTTGTTGGTCAAAGTTTTTGCCGGAAGCGGTTTCGATGAAATCCTGCACGCCATGCGACAAAGTTTTGGACAAGTGGTGACGCGTAAACCCAAGGCTTCACGCGACCGCAGTAGCGAAATTTTCCTGCTGGGCCTGAAAAAGATCTGAGTATTGTTTCAAAGTGTAATTTTTGAAACACCTTCTCAATTCAGTTTAGAATGAATTCTGCTTTCCCACATATTTAAGGAACGGGACATTGAACAATATCGTGAAGAACATTGCCATCTGGTTAATCGTGGCATTGGTATTGATGACGGTTTTCAACCAGTTCGGCATCAAGAAGGTTGATGAAACCCAGGTCGTCTATTCGCAATTCATCGATGAAGTGAAGCAGGGCCGTATCGCCAAAGTGACGATAGACGGGCGCGTACTGCGCGGCGTTACCGAAGACGGCAAGCGCTTCAATACTTACGCCCCTTCCGATCCATGGCTGGTATCCGACTTGCTGAAAAACAACGTGGTTGTCGAAGCCAAGCCGGATGAAGAGCCATCCCTGCTGATGAACATTTTCGTTTCCTGGTTCCCGATGTTGTTGTTGATTGCGGTCTGGGTATTCTTCATGCGCCAGATGCAAGGCGGCGGACGCGGGGGTGCCTTCTCGTTCGGCAAGAGCCGTGCGCGCATGCTTGACGAAAACAGCAATCAGGTGACTTTTGCGGATGTCGCCGGTTGCGACGAGGCCAAGGAAGAGGTTGGCGAGCTGGTCGAATTCCTGCGTGACCCGAGCAAGTTCCAGAAGCTGGGCGGTCGTATTCCGCGCGGCGTACTGATGGTGGGTAATCCGGGTACCGGTAAAACCTTGCTGGCTCGCGCGATTGCAGGTGAAGCCAAGGTGCCGTTCTTCAGCATCTCCGGTTCCGACTTCGTGGAAATGTTCGTCGGTGTCGGTGCTGCTCGTGTGCGTGACATGTTCGAGCAGGCCAAGAAAAGTGCTCCCTGTATCATCTTTATCGATGAAATCGACGCGGTCGGTCGCCAACGCGGCGCCGGACTCGGCGGCGGTAACGATGAGCGCGAACAGACTCTTAACCAATTGCTGGTTGAAATGGATGGTTTCGAAGGCACTGTCGGTGTGATCGTGATCGCCGCGACCAATCGTCCGGACGTACTTGATCCTGCACTGCTGCGCCCGGGCCGTTTCGACCGCCAGGTGGTGGTCCCGTTGCCAGATATTCGCGGGCGTGAACAGATCCTGATGGTGCACATGCGCAAGGTGCCGATTGCACCGGACGTGAAGGCGGACATCATCGCACGCGGTACGCCGGGCTTCTCCGGTGCCGATCTTGCCAACCTGGTAAATGAGGCGGCGCTGTTCGCGGCACGCGGTAACAAGCGTTTGGTCGATATGGAAGACTTCGAGCGTGCCAAGGACAAGATCATGATGGGCGCCGAGCGCCGTTCCATGGTCATGAGCGAAGATGAAAAGCGCAACACGGCTTATCACGAATCTGGCCATGCAGTGGTTGCCAAGCTGCTGGTCAAGTCCGATCCGGTGCACAAGGTCACGATCATACCGCGCGGCCGTGCATTGGGCGTGACCATGCAATTGCCCGAAGAGGATCGTTACGCTTATGACCGCGAGTTCCTGATGAACCGCATTGCGATCATGTTCGGCGGCCGTATCGCGGAAGAGGTGTTCATGAACCAGATGACCACCGGCGCCAGCAACGACTTCGAACGCGCCACGCAGCTGGCGAGAGACATGGTCACCCGCTACGGCATGTCCGATGCGCTGGGTCCGATGGTGTATGGTGAAAACGACGGCGAAGTATTCCTTGGCCGATCCGTTACCACCCACAAGAACATGTCGGAAGAAACCATGCGCGCGGTGGATGCTGAAATCCGCCGTATTATCGATCAGCAATATGCATTGGCCCGCAAGCTGCTGGAAGACAATCGCGACAAGGTCGAAGCGATGACGGCTGCGCTGCTGGAATGGGAAACCATCGACGCCGAGCAGATCAACGACATCATGGCCGGCAACCCGCCGCGTCCGCCGAAGCCGAGCCAGAGCTCACCGACCCCTCCGCGCGATAGCGGCGGTCCTTCGGCGCCTGCGCCGACGACAAGGCCGGCGCAGGAAGCCTGATTTTTCAACGTACAACAAGGCGTGGGTTATCCCCACGCCTTTTTTTTGATGAAACTGACCTGCGGAAAATTTGAACTGGACCTGACGCATCCGTGCGTGATGGGTATCGTAAATGTCACTCCGGACTCGTTTTCGGACGGCGGTAAATTCGCCGTGGCCGAACTGGCCGTGGCGCATGGCATGGAGCTGGTCGGCCAAGGGGCCGACATTCTCGATGTGGGCGGCGAATCCACGCGTCCCGGTGCGACACCGGTGCCGCTCGATGAAGAGCTGCGCCGCGTAATTCCCGTGATCGAAGGTTTGGCAGCCAAATCACGCGTACCCATCTCCATCGATACTTACAAGCCGGAAGTCATGAAAGCGGCGATTGCCGCCGGTGCCTCCATTGTCAATGATGTCTTTGCGCTGCAGCAGCCGGGTGCGCTGGAAGCGGTTGCCGCAAGCAACGCCGGGGTCTGCCTGATGCACAGCCAAGGCACACCGCAGACCATGCAACTCGACCCGCAATACCAGGACGTGGTGCGCGAAGTGCACGATTTTCTGAGGGACCGGATGGCGGCTTGCGAAGCGCACGGTATCGGCCGCGAGCGCATCGTGCTCGACCCCGGTTTTGGTTTCGGCAAACGTAGCGTGCACAATATTACGTTGCTGCGGGAATTGAAAATCCTGTGCGAGTTGGGTCAACCACTTCTGGTCGGCCTGTCGCGCAAGTCGGTGCTGGGGCAGCTGACCGGCAACGATGTGGACGCGCGTCTGCATGCCAGTTTGTCCGCAGCGGTGATCTCGGCAATGAAAGGCGCTAGAATCTTGCGTGTTCATGACGTCAAGGCGACCGTGGATGCACTCCGAATTGTTACAGCAGTGGAAGGTTTATGAGCAGAAAATATTTTGGTACTGACGGCATACGCGGCAAGGTAGGCGATGCTCCGATTACGCCCGATTTCGTGATGCGTCTGGGCTATGCTGCCGGTCGCGTATTGACCGGCATCGACAGCCATCTGGCGGGGGGTGCGCATCCGACGGTATTGATCGGCAAGGACACCCGTATTTCCGGTTACATGCTGGAATCCGCATTGCAGGCCGGACTTTCCGCTGCCGGCGTGGATGTATTGCTGACCGGCCCGATGCCGACTCCGGCCGTGGCCCATCTCACGCGCGCATTGCGCGCCCAGGCGGGGATCGTCATTTCCGCCTCGCATAATCCTTTCGAGGATAACGGCATCAAATTCTTCTCGGCCGACGGCAGCAAATTGCCCGATGCAATCGAGCACGCCATCGAAGCCGAACTGGATAAACCGATGCAGGTCATGCCTTCCGCCAAGCTGGGCAAGGCACGACGCATCAACGACGCGGCCGGGCGCTACGTCGAGTTCTGCAAGAGCACCTTCCCGCACATGCTGGACCTGCGCGGCCTCAAGATCGTGCTGGACTGCGCGCATGGCGCGACCTATCACGTGGCACCGGACGTCTTCCACGAGCTTGGCGCGGAGGTCATTTCCATCGGAAACCATCCGGACGGCGTGAACATCAACGACGGCTGCGGTTCCACGCATCCGCGTGCGCTGTGCGACAAGGTGCTGCGCCATGGCGCCGATCTCGGCATCGCCTTCGACGGCGATGGCGACCGTGTGGTGATGATCGATGCCGCCGGCAGCCTGCTCGACGGCGATCAGTTGCTGTATATCATTGCGGCGCACCGCAAGCAGGCCGGCACGCTCGGCGGCGGCGTGGTAGGTACGCTGATGAGCAATCTCGGTTTCGAGCATGCGCTGGCGAAGCTGGATATCCCTTTCGCCCGTGCCAAGGTCGGCGACCGCTACGTGCTGGAGTTGATGAACGAAAAGGGCTGGCTGCTGGGCGGTGAAAATTCCGGCCACATCCTGTGCCTGGATAAACACAGCAGCGGCGACGGCATCATTTCCGCGCTGCAAGTGCTGCATGCCGTGCGCGAAAGCGGCAAGTCCCTGCACGAGCTGGGTTCCGGTCTGACGCTTTATCCCCAGGTGCTGGTCAACGTCGTGGTGCGTCAGCGCATCGACCTGGACGGCAATGCCGAAATCCAACAGGCCGTCATGGACGCGGAAAGCGAGCTGAATGGCAGCGGTCGTGTGTTGTTGCGGCCCTCCGGCACCGAGCCCAAGGTGCGGGTGATGGTGGAAGGCCAGCAGCGCGAGCAGGTCGAGAGTCTGGCGCAGCGGATTGCCGATGCCGTCCGGGTTGCGGCCGCGCTGTAACAGGGCATTCTTTAAACCGACATCAATCCTTAATATTCCCATGGGATGCTCTGCCCCATGGGAATCACGCCTGATACTCCAATCGCCGCACTTGAACGCGGCAACCTCCATCTCAGCCTGGTAACTGAAACATGGCCACCTGAAATCAATGGTGTGGCGATGACCCTCTCGCGCCTGGCGGAAGGTCTTTCCTCGCGCCATTGGCAGGTTGATATTATCCGGCCGCGCCAACGGGGTGAAATCACCGAACCCGCTGATTCGATCATGAGGCATTACCTGGTGCCGGGGTTGCCGATTCCCGGATATGCCGGTCTGCGCTTCGGTTTGCCGGTTACTTCGTTGCTGGAGCGTGCATGGACGGAACGCCGGCCAAGCATCGTGCATATTGCTACCGAAGGGCCGCTTGGCTGGGCGGCATTGAAGGTGGCGCGCAGGATGCTGATACCAGTCACCACGACCTTTCATACCAATTTCCATCGCTATTGCAGGCATTACCGCCTTGGTTGGCTGCGCGGTGCCGTTACACGGCATCTGCGCACGCTGCATAACAACTCCGCCTGTACCATGGTGCCGGACGCCATGTTGCGGCAAACCCTGCAACAGGAGGGCTACCGCAATGTCGTCGTGCTTGGCCGCGGCGTGGATGCAGGGCTGTTCGACCCGGCGCGGCGCAATTCGGCGTTGCGAACGGCATGGAAGGTACGCGATGACGATCCGGTCGCGATCCACGTTGGCCGGATGGCGCCGGAAAAAAATCTGCACGTCGTCGTTTCCGCTTTCGAGCAGATTCTGCGCCGCCAGCCCAGTGCCCGCATGGTGTGGGTCGGCGATGGCCCGGAGTTAGCGAAATTACAGCGGAAATATCCCCAGCATGTATTCGCCGGCCCCCGACGCGGTGCGGAGCTGGCCGAGCACTACGCCTCGGCGGATATCTTCCTCTTCCCCAGCCTGACGGAAACCTACGGCAACGTCGTGCCCGAGGCGATGGCGAGCGGGTTGGCCGTGGTCGCGTATGACTACGCAGCCGCCGCGATGCATATCAGGCATGACGAAAATGGGCTGCTGGCACCTTACGGCGATAGCGAGACTTTTCTGCGGCGCGTTTCCGGATTGGCGAGCGATCCGCATCGAATTCGCCAACTGGGAAAGGCAGCGCGATCGGCAGTGCTGGCCAATTCATGGGAGACAGTCAGCGGGGTTTTTGAAAACTACCTGCATTTGGCAATGCAAGGAGGTCGCAATGAATAAGATGAATTTGTATCTGCATCGCATGCATGCGTTCGATGCGTCGCTGTGCGTGCTGCTCAATCGTACCAGTCGCCATCGCTGGGTAAGGATGGCGTTTCAGTTGGTCAGCCGGCTTGGCGACGGTGTGTTCTGGTATACGGTGATGCTCGGCATCGTGCTGGCCGATCCGGTCAATGGCTGGTTCCCCGCCTTGCATATGGCATTGGCCGGGCTGTTCGGAACGCTGATCTACAAATGGCTCAAAGGCAAGACCCTGCGCCCGCGTCCTTACGAGGTGCATCAGGCCATTCTGGTGGCCGGTGCGCCACTCGATCAGTTCAGTTTTCCTTCCGGGCATACGCTGCATGCGGTTGTATTTTGCAGTGTCGGATTGGTCTATTTCCCGGTTCTGGTCTGGCTTCTACTGCCGTTTACGCTGCTGGTTGCGCTGTCCAGGCTGGTGCTCGGCCTGCATTATCCGAGCGACGTTCTGGCGGGTGCTGCCATCGGCGCGCTGATCGCGAGCGTTTCCTTCATGTTGGTGTAAGCGCCGGCTTGAGCGTTTTGTCGGTGATGTACCCGTTTGCAGTATGCGGCAGCGGCGAGAACAGCCCGATGGGCGCAGGGTGGCGACCTTCCAGTTGCGACAGGCTGTCCTGGCGCAACTGCTGCAACATGTGCGGCTCGTGCCTGGGGTCGGCTTCCCAGGCAGGGCAGCTACCCCTTTCGATCACGGTGTCGATCTTTTCCAGCATGGTTTGCGTCTGCGAGATGTAATAGACGAAGTGGCGAAACACGCGGCGGTCGATGCGTCGGAAGGTGTGGTAAAGAATATGCGGCAAGCGGACCGTGCGCAGTAGCCGGTCCGCATTGGCCAGCCTGGAAATTGCTTGCTGCGCGCGCTGCGGCGTGCAATGAAAGCGGCGCGCCATGATGGGGGCGAGTACTGCGCTGTGCGCTTGTAGCAGGCGATGGGGAGTCGTCGGCACCATGTCTGCAATATGCGCGTCCACCGCCCACTCACTGGAGACGTGGGTGAGCAGGGTTTTGTCCAGCCACATGGCCTCGTGGGCCGGCACGAAGTGATTGTGTGCCACTACATCGACCAGCAGATGACTGGCGTAGCCCAGCGCGACAGCGGTTTCTTCGTCGCTGCGCGCGCCATGTAGCAGGGGGTGAATATGATCCCAGCGGTGGGTATCGCGGAAGGCGGGGGAAATCAGCGCGAGGTCGGGCAGGCAGGCGCCGGCCAGTACCAGTTCGGGGAATTTCTGTGCGGCACGGCGCAGGTTGGGGTCAGCCAAGGGCAGCGTCCACAGCAGCCACTGTGCGAAATAGACATGGGTCAGCAGGCCCCAGGCCTGCGCATCCCCGCTTTGCAGCAGCAGCGGCGGCAGCCATAACAACAGGTAGCGTCGTCCGTTCATGACGCGCAATGTGCCGTGCAGGCGTGAAAATAGCGTGACAGACGGGTGATTTTATCGTGACAGCGCGGGGCTGCTATACTCCGCGAGAATTGAAACCAGGGGTAATCATGGAAAGTCCATTCAAGGGGAAAACTGGCCTGCGCAGGCTGATGAATGCGTTCGGCTATTCGATGGCGGGACTGAAGGCCGCTTACCAGAACGAAGATGCATTCCGACAGGAAGTCCTGCTGGCGATCATCCTGCTGCCGCTGGCTTTTTTCCTTGAGCACGAGGCTATCGGCCGCGCGCTGATGGTGGGCAGCGTGCTGCTGGTGATGGTGGTGGAATTATTGAACTCCGCAGTCGAGGCGACGGTGGACCGCATTTCGCTGGAGAACCATCTGCTGGCAAAACGGGCCAAGGATATCGGCAGTGCAGCGGTGTTCATCAGCCTGGTCAATCTTGCCCTGGTTTGGGGGCTGGTGTTGTTCGCTTGAGTAATGCGTCACATCGCCGTCATCGGTTTTTCCTCAGTTTGTCACGTTAGCTTCACATAGCGGCACTAATCTTGTAGGACATCAATCGGGCGCAAGCCCTTCCATTGGAGTCCTCATGCTTAATGCTTCTGCAATCACCGAGTCCCGTGCCGGGCTGGCCGAGATCGAGTCGGAGTACATCGCGCGTAGCCTGCTGCGCGCCGCCCCCATTGTTACCCCGCTGCAAACTAACGACGAAGTTCTGCAACTCCTGACCGATCATCCCGAGGTGATCGGCCTGCCGGTGGTGGAAAACGGCAAGCCCATCGGCCTCATCAACCGCAACATCTTCATGGACGGGCTGGCCAAGCCGTTTCGCCGCGAGTTGTACGGCCGCAAGAGCTGCATTGCCTTCATGGACAAGCAGCCGCTGATCGTCGATGAGAACATGAGCATCCAGGAGTTGAGCTTCAAGGTAGTCGGCGCGGGCGGCAAGACGCTGAACGACGGCTTTGTGATCACCGGCGATGCGGGGCGGTATCTGGGCGTCGGTACCGGCGAAGACCTGGTGCGCGTGGTCACGCACTTGCAGGCCGAGAAAAACCGGCTGGTGATGGAGAGCATCAACTACGCCAGCGTGATCCAGAAGTCCTTTCTGCGCGCCTCGCGCGAGGACATGGCGGCTTCGCTCGGCGATTACTTCATGCACTGGGAGCCGCGCGACAAGGTTGGCGGCGACTATTACTTCTGCAAGAAATTCGACGACGGCTTTTTCATCGCGCTGATCGACTGCACCGGCCACGGCGTGCCGGGCGCTTTCATGACGCTGATCATGGCGTCTTTCCTCGACCACATTCTGCTGGAAGACAACCGTCACGACCCGGCCGGTGCGCTGGCGCTGATGAACCGCAAGGTGAAGACGGCGCTGGGCCAAATCGGCGAACAGAACATCGTGCCCATCGACGGGTCGCGCTTTGCCAAGATGACCGACAAGGAACAATCCGACGACGGCATGGATACCGCGTTTTGCTGGGTCAGCCTGGCGCAGGGCAAGATGATCTATGCAGGCGCCAAGACACCGCTCTTCCTGCTGGAGCCGGGGGCAAGCGAGGTCACGCTGATCGATGGCGACAAGAAGGGCGTCGGCTATGTCGAAACACCGATGGACTACGCCTGGACCAATCGCGAAATCGCGCTGGCCAAGGGCGCGCGCGTTTATCTCACCACCGACGGCATCATCGACCAGATCGGCGGACCCAAGGACATCGCCTTCGGCAAACGCCGCTTTTCGGCGCTGTTGCTGGAGCACGGCGCCAAGCCGATGGCCGAGCAGGAAGCCATCGTCATGCAGGCTTTCTACGAATATCAGGGCACGCAGCGCCGCCGCGACGACGTCAGCCTGCTCGGCTTTACCGTTTAACTTCAGGGATCACCATGCAACTCGATTTATTCAGCGTTTTCCGCAACACCGCCGACTTCAACGGCGTGCTCTTCTACTACAACGGCAGCTTGTCGCAGAACGTCATCGCGACCATGGGCGACGCGCTGAAACAGCGCCTGGAAAGCCAGGACACCAGCGGCCCCAAGGCGCGCCGGCTGTTTTCCAGCTTCATCGAGATGGTGCAGAACGCGCTGCACTATTCGCCCGATGCGCCGGACTCCGCAGGCGAGAAGGTCGGCGCTGTCGCGGTAGGAAAGCGCGACGACAAGTACTACATCGTATGCGGCAACCTGGTGGAGCAGCAGCACGTCGAGCGCATCCGCCAAAAAATCGAGCCGTTGCGCAACATGACCATGGACGAAATCAAAAAGGCTTACCGCGAACAGCTCAAGAACGAACATCACGGCGACCAGGATAGCGTAAGCAAGGGCGCCGGACTGGGTTTCCTGACGCTGGCGCGCGACGCCTCTGAACCCATCGAGTATTCACTGACCCCGGTTGACGGGCACGAAAGCGAACTCGCCTATTTCTATCTCAAAGCGACTGTATAAGGAGTCACCATGAACGATATCTATCTCGCCCGCACCACGCATTCACCCGAAGTCGATTTCCGCTTTTCCGAACACACGCTCACCCTGACCGGCGAGGCCTATCCGGAAAATGCCAACGAATTTTTCCATCCATTGCTGATGGGGCTTGAGAGCTACCTGAAGTCCGTGGACAGTCTCGACATCGAATTCAATTTCCGCCTGACGTATTTCAACAGCGCCGCCACCAAGATGATCTACAGCATGTTCGAACTGTTGAATGAATCGGCCTGCACCAACAACCGTGTGATCCTCAACTGGTACTACGACGAAGAGGACGACACCATTCTCGAATTCGGCGATGGCATACACGACGACTTCAACGCGCTGGATTACCGGCCGATGGCGGTGGATCTGGCAATGGCTTGATGTTGTTGCCGGTTCATTAAAATCATGAGGGTGTTTTCATGAGATGGCTGAGTACCTTGGGTCCGGCTCTCGGTATAGTGATTCTCACTACGGATCGAAATTGAGATTCGTTTCGTCAACCCTCAAAGGAGGACGTATCATGTGGACCAAACCTGAAGCAACGGAAATGCGTTTCGGTTTCGAAGTAACGATGTACGTTTGCAATCGTTAATCGGTTACGCGCCATTCACATTAACGGGAGCTAAAACGCTCCCGTTAATGTTTGGTGGATAAAACAATAAACAATAAAAAGAGGGGAAGTCATGAGCGGCAAGGCGGGACTAACGATAGGGCAGCGTCTGGCATTGGGGTTCGGTGTGGTGCTGGCCATGATAGTGGTGCTGACGGTGGTCGGCATACAGAAGGTCAATTTCATCGACGACACGCTGGAAGAGGTGACCGAGGTCAATGCGGTCAAACAACGCTATGCGATCAATTTCCGCGGCAGCGTGCATGACCGGGCGATTGCGCTCCGCGATGTGGTGCTGGTGGACCCTGCTGAACTCCAGCCCGTTATTCAACAGATCGACCGCCTGGCCGATTTCTATGCCAAATCTGCCGGTCCCCTGGATGAAGTCATTGCCTCAGGAGAGGCAGTAACATCGGATGAAAAAGCGGTGCTAACAGAAATCAAGGCAATCGAAGCCAGGACGCTGCCTATTATCCAGCGCGTGATCGTAGCAAAACAGGCCGGGAATGTGGCCGAGGCCCAGACAGTCCTGTTGCAGGAAGCGCGACCGGCCTTCGTCGAATGGCTGGCGCA
>CAMLME010000022.1 GCA_946481235.1 uncultured Methylobacillus sp.
GTTCGTCCAGCAAGTCACGCGGAGCACGCAAGTTGTAATGATTGAATCCGATAGCAGGCAAGGTTTTTCTCCATGGAGGAACTCCACGAAAGTCTATGCCCAGGCATGAACGCACGCAACCTTGCGTACTGGAACTCCATGCGCGAGAGGAATATCATTTCCTTCCGGCTTCGGTCTTCTTTTGAACACAAGAAAGGATGACATCATGAGCAAAATTATCGTCGAGCATAATCCTGACAAGACGCGTCTGGATGCGATGGGCGTTGCGTCCTGGCCAACCTGGTCCAAAGAGATATCGACTTTTCCATGGACTTACAGTGAACAGGAAGTCGCCTATGTGCTGGAAGGCGAGGTTGTCGTTACTCCGAAGGATGGGGAAGCGGTGAAATTCGGCAAAGGCGACCTGGTCACTTTCCCATCGGGAATGTCATGCACGTGGGATGTCAGACAACCGCTGCGCAAGCACTATCAGTTCGGATAGGTCATATGAAAAAAGCCGGGAAAATCCCGGCTTTTTGTATTCTGGATTGGTCGGGGCGAGAGGATTTGAACCTCCGACCACTTGCACCCCATGCAAGTACGCTACCAGGCTGCGCTACGCCCCGAACCGTCGTCGCAAACAATTGCTCGCGAACGAAGGTCGGCATTATAACGGAAAGCGGAGATACAGCCAAACGCCTTGCTTGAATAATCAGGATGCGCGGAGCAAGTCCAGCACTCCGCGCAATTCGCCGCGCAAATGAGCAAAATCGAAAGTCGGATTCATCCCACCAGAGGCAGTCAATGTAGTTGACGCGGTGGCAACTGGGGCACTTACGGGTGTATGTTCTTCCCGGACATCCACTTCTTCCAGGCGATTACGCGCACCGCTGATGGTAAAGCCCTGCTCGTACAGTAATTCGCGGATGCGCCGAATCAACAGGACCTCATGATGCTGGTAATAACGGCGATTACCGCGGCGTTTCACCGGCTTGAGCTGTGTGAACTCCTGCTCCCAGTAACGAAGCACATGCGGTTTGACCCCGCATAGCTCGCTCACCTCGCCTATCGTGAAATAACGTTTGGCGGGGATGGGTGGCAACACTACCTTAGTTGCCGGCTCCGCCATAGTTTTCCTCTACCTTGCTTTTCAGCTTCTGGCTGGCATGGAACGTCACCACGCGGCGCGCAGTGATCGGTATTTCTTCCCCTGTTTTTGGATTGCGGCCCGGGCGTTCAGATTTCTGGCGCAATTCGAAATTTCCGAAACCGGACAGCTTGACGCTATCGCCAGCCTCCAGCGAGCTGCGGACTTCCTCGAAGAAAGCCTCGACCATGTCTTTCGCTTCCCGTTTATTCAACCCGACCTGCTCAAACAGCATATCGGCCAAATCTGCTTTTGTAAGTGTCATGCCATTCTCTCAACTACGTAACACAGCACCGTGTTTTTGGGCCATCGCCGCGAGCAACCGAGCAACTGCCGCATCGGTATCCTCATCGGTCAAAGTTTTTTGAGTATCTTGCATAACTACCAGAAACGCAAGACTTTTCTTCCCTTCACCGACACCCTTTCCACGGTACTGATCGAACAATGCGATCTCATTTACCACGTCCACATTCGCATCATTCATCGCATCGATCAATGACTGCGCCGGGACAGACTCATCCACCACTACGGCCAAGTCGCGTCGTACTGGGGGGAACTTCGCCACCTCGACAAACTTCGGTAACCCACGTTGCAGCAACGGCTCCAGATCGAGCTCGAACATCACCACACCGGAAGGTAACTGATAATGCTGCAGCCATTTGGGATGCAGACCGCCCAGCCAGCCGATAGCGACGCCATCCACTTCGATACGTGCTGACTGACCAGGATGAAGCGCCGGATGCGTATCGGGGACAAAACGTGAGCGACCTTGCGTCAGCGCTTCAACATCCGCCTTAACGTCATAGAAATCCACCTTGCGCGCCGCCTCGCCCCATTGATCGGGAATCGCATTGCCATAGCACAAGCCCGCAATCCTGGTCCGATGGGCATAACTGCCACCACTGAGTGCGAAACAAGCACCAATCTCGAACACACGGACGCGGTCCTGCTTGCGGTTGATATTGTAGATCAGCGCTTCCAGCAAACCGCCCCACAGCGTGGAACGCATCACGCTCATGTTGCTGGCGATGGGATTACGCAGAGGCACAGCTTGGTCGTTGCCAGCCAGATTCCGCTCCCAGGACTCGTCGACAAAGCTGTAGGTAACAACTTCCTGATAATCGTTGGCAACCATTTGTTCACGCGCAGCAAGCATACTGCTGCGCGACTCGTTATCCGCGAGCATGGTCATCTTGGCGAGCGGAGGGAGCGGCAGGATGTTCTCGTAACCATAAAGACGGGCGATTTCCTCGATCAGATCCTCTTCGATTTCGATATCGAAACGATAAGATGGAGGTGTCACTGTAAACTCGTCGTTTGCTTGCGTGAAAGGCATGCCCAGACGCTGAAGCAAACCTGCGATTTCCGTCTCGGCCAGTGAAATACCCAGTACGCGACGCACGCGATCCTGGCGCAACCGCACGGCTGGACGCGCAGGCAAATCGGCAACAGCTTCGCTCACCGGACCGGCGCTACCGCCGCAAATATTGAGGATAAGCTGCGTGGCACGCTCCAGTGTCTGCTGGGTTGCAGCGAAATCGACGCCGCGCTCGAAACGGTACGAAGAGTCGGTCGAGAAATTCAAACGCCGCGCCTTGCCGACAATCGCGGCCGGGCTGAAATAGGCGCTTTCCAGGAAAATATCTGTCGTGTCCGTCGTCACTGAAGTCGCCGTGCCGCCCATGATTCCTGCCAAGGCCACCGCACCGCTGTCATCGGCAATCACCAAATAATCGGATTCCAACTTTATGGTTTGCTGATTCAGCAGTTCGAGCTGCTCACCGGCCTTCGCCATGCGTACCTGGATGTCGCCTTGCAGCTTCGCAAAATCGAACGCATGCAGGGGCTGACCAAGCTCCAGCAGCACATAATTGGTGACATCGACGATAGCGGAGATGCTGCGCAACCCGCTACGTTCCAGACGCTGCTTCATCCAGTCCGGTGTTGTGGCAGCGGCGTTCACGCCACGCACGATTCGGCCGGTGTAGCGCGGACAGGCATCGCTTGCAGATACGTGGATGTTCTTCTTCTGGTCGTGGGAGACGGCCGCTTTGGTCGCAACGGGCGCATTTAATGCCGTACCTGTCAATGCAGCCACTTCCCGCGCAATGCCGAGCAGGCTCAGGCAGTCACTACGATTCGGCGTCAGCTTCAAGGTAAACAACTGGTCGTTCAAACCCAGCCATTCACGAATATCGCAACCTACAGGAGCCTCGGCGGGCAGTTCCAGCAGGCCATTGCTTTCCTCGGCAATGCCGAGCTCCTTGGCAGAACACATCATGCCGAAGGATTCCACGCCGCGCACCTTGGCGCGCTTGATGTCGAAACCAGGCAGCTTGGCACCCACCAGCGCGCAAGGCGCTTTCAGGCCGGCACGCGCATTCGGGGCACCGCATACGATTAGCAACGGCTCGCCATCACCCACCTTGACGCTCAGCACTTGCAGGCGGTCGGCATCGGGATGCTTTTCTGCGGACAGGATTTCCGCGACGACGACACTATTGAATTCAGGCGCAACCGGGTCAAGTTCCTCGACTTCGAGGCCGGCCATTGTCAGCAAGTGAGACAGCTCCTCGCTGGAAAGCGAGGGATCGACCATGGTACGCAACCACTGTTCGGAAAATTTCATTATTCAACCGTTTCCAA
Source organism: uncultured Methylobacillus sp. (assembly GCA_946481235.1). Next base: position 3,773 of record CAMLME010000022.1, read on the forward strand.
AAGTCGCGATTACGCGAATTGTTTCAGGAAGCGCAGGTCGTTCTCGAAGAACAACCGGAGATCGTTCACGCCATAGCGCAGCATCGCCAGACGCTCGACACCGAAGCCGAAGGCGAAGCCTATGTATTTTTCACTATCGATTCCGACATGACCGAGCACATTGGGGTGCACCATGCCGCAGCCGGCAACTTCCAGCCATTTGCCTTGACGGGGACCACTGGTGAAGGCCAAGTCGATTTCGGCCGAGGGCTCGGTGAACGGGAAGAACGACGGCCGGAAACGCACCTGCAGATCGTCCGTCTCAAAGAAGTTCTTGAGGAAATCCGCGATCACGCCCTTGAGGTCGGCAAAGCTGACGGCCTCGCCGACCCACAGGCCTTCAACCTGATGGAACATCGGCGAATGCGTGGCATCCGAATCGACGCGGTATACACGGCCAGGCGCAATAATGCGCACGTCCGGCATGGCGTCAAGTTGCTGATTCTTTGCTACATGCGCCTGCATGTAGCGGATCTGAATCGGAGAAGTGTGGGTGCGCAGCACATGCTGCTCATCCACGTAAAAAGTGTCATGCATCGCGCGCGCCGGATGGTCTTCCGGAATATTCAGCGCGGTGAAATTGTAGAAATCGGTTTCGATTTCCGGTCCATCGGCAACTTCAAAGCCGATGGAGTGAAACAGTTGTTCGATACGCGCCAACGTGCGCGTCACCGGATGCAGCCCACCCTGCTTCTTGCCGCGTCCCGGCAGTGTCACATCCAAGGTTTCGCTCGCCAGCTTCTGCGCCTGCTCGGCATCCAGAATAGCTTCGCGACGCGCGTTCAGCGCCTGCTCCACCCCCTGCTTGACCACGTTGATTGCCGCACCGGCAGCCGGACGCTCCTCGGCGGATAGCTTGCCCAGCCCCTTGAGCAATTCGGTGAGCGCTCCACTCTTGCCGAGGAATTTCGCCTTGGCCTGTTCCAGGTCAGCGATACTTGCACAGGCGGCAAATTCGCGCTGGGCATCGGACAGAATTTCTTCTAGGTTTTGCATAGTTCTCGTTTAATACCGTGCCGAAAAAAAAGGAGGCCATCAGCCTCCTTTTTCCGTCTGCTACCGATTAAGCAGCGCCGAGGCCGGACTTCGCCATTTCGGCAAACTTGGCAAATGCCGGTTTGTCGAAGACAGCCAGGTCAGCCAGCACCTTGCGATCCACTTCCACGGAAGACTTCTTCAGACCGTTCATGAAACGGCTGTAGGTCAGGCCGCATTCGCGAGCGCCAGCATTGATACGGGCGATCCACAGAGCGCGGAATTGACGTTTCTTTTGACGACGGTCGCGGTAGGCATATTGGCCTGCCTTCATCACCGCCTGTTTGGCGATGCGGTATACGTTCTTGCGACGACCACGATAACCCTTGGCTGCCTCAAGAACCTTCTTGTGACGTGCACGGGCGATTACACCACGCTTGACTCTTGGCATCTTCTATCTCCTTATTGAGTCGGCATCATGGCGCGTACGCGCTTGACGTCGGTGGAGGAAATGATGGCCGTGCCGCGCAGCTTACGCTTTTGCTTGGTGGTCTTCTTGGTGAGGATGTGGCGCAGGTGCGAATGGGTACGCTTGACCTTGCCATTCCCCAAGAACTTGAAGCGCTTTTTGGCGCCGCTCTTGGTCTTCATTTTTGGCATTTCGTTCTCCTTGAGATAATTAAGAAGCGATCGGGCATGCCTTTGGGCCACGTCGCTTCAGGACTTGCTACTACAACCACATCGACCCTCCGCAAACATTAGGTTTGCGGAAGATCAAATTCATTTCACCAGCTTCTTGTGCGGGCCGAGCACCATCACCATCTGACGGCCTTCCATTTTCGGGAATTGCTCAACTACCGCATGCTCTTGCAGGTCAGCTTCAACGCGCTTCAGCAACGCCAAGCCCAGTTCCTGGTGGGTAATTTCACGACCGCGGAAACGCAAGGTGATCTTGGCCTTGTCCCCTTCTTCCAGGAAGCGTATCAGGTTACGCAACTTGACCTGGTAGTCTCCCTCGTCCGTTCCCGGACGGAATTTTACTTCCTTGACCTGGACCTGCTTCTGCTTCAGGCGAGCTTCGTGCTGCTTCTTGCTCTCGTGATACTTGAACTTGCCGTAATCCATCAATCGGCAAACCGGGGGGGCTGCCTGTGGCGCAATTTCGACGAGATCGATCTCGGCCTCTTCTGCCATGGACAGCGCTTGTGTCAAACCTACGATACCAAGCTGTTCGCCATCCACCCCAATTAAACGAATCTGCGACGCAGTAATGTCACCGTTGATTCGAGTTTCTTTATCCTGAGCTATCGTCAATACTCCAAGTCAATAAATAATCAGGCCGCGCCAGCCCGTTGGGAGATCTCGCCGTGCATGCGTTCAATAAACGCTTGCAACGGCATGGACCCCAAGTCTTCACCTTTACGGGTACGCACGGCCACTTGTCCGCTTTGCATTTCTCGCTCGCCCGCCACTAGCAGGTAAGGCATCTTCTGCAAGCTATGTTCGCGTATTTTAAAGTTTATTTTCTCATTCCTCAAGTCCGATTGTGCCCGGAAGCCGTTTTTCTTCAATTCGGCGAGCACTTGTTCCACATATTCGGCTTGCGCATCGGTGATATTCATCACTACCGCCTGCACCGGCGACAGCCATAAAGGCATTGCCCCGGCATAATTCTCAATCAGAATGCCGATAAAGCGTTCCATCGAACCTACAATGGCGCGGTGCAGCATTACCGGAGGCTTGCGCGAATTGTCATCGGCCACATATTCGGCACCAAGGCGTACAGGCAAGTTGAAATCAAGCTGTATCGTGCCGCATTGCCATAAACGGCCGAGAGAATCCTTCAGGGTGAACTCGATCTTGGGACCGTAAAAAGCTCCCTCCCCCGGCTGCAGATCGTAAGCCAAGCCGTTCTCGTCGAGCGCGGCAGCCAGCGCGGCTTCCGCCTTATCCCAGGTTTCGTCGGAACCGACGCGCTTCTCGGGGCGGGTGGACAGCTTGACCAGCACATCGCTGAAACCGAAGTCGGCATAGACTTCCTGCAGCATCACGATGAACGAGGCAACTTCACCGCGGACCTGCTCTTCGGTGCAGAAAATATGTGCATCGTCCTGCGTAAAGCCACGCACGCGCATCAATCCGTGCAGCGCACCAGAGGGCTCGTTGCGATGACAGGAGCCGAACTCGGCCAGACGCAAAGGCAAATCGCGATAGCTATGCAGTCCATGATTAAAAATCTGAACATGCCCAGGGCAATTCATCGGTTTGACCGCGTAATCACGATTTTCCGACGCGGTAGTGAACATGTTTTCGCGGTAATTTTCCCAGTGACCGGACTTTTCCCACAGCGAGCGATCCATCACCAGAGGCGTGCGCACTTCCTGATAGCCATGGTCAATAAACTTGGTGCGCATGTACTGTTCGATTTCCTGCCACAGCGACCAGCCCTTGGGGTGCCAGAACACCATGCCAGGCGCCTCGTCCTGCATATGGAAGAAATCGAGTTGTTTGCCCAGTTTTCGATGGTCGCGCTTCTCGGCCTCTTCCAGCATGTGCAGATAAGCGTCGAGGTCTTCCTTCTTCGCCCAAGCCGTACCGTAGATGCGCTGCAGCATCTCGTTCCTGGAGTCGCCGCGCCAGTAGGCTCCGGCCACCTTCATCAGCTTGAATACCTTGAGCTTGCCGGTTGATGGCACATGCGGCCCACGGCAGAGATCGGTAAAGTCGCCCTCGGTATAAAGCGAAACATCCTCACCGGCCGGGATGCTCTCGATGATTTCGGCCTTGTAGTGCTCGCCGATGGACTTGAAATAAGCCACCGCTTCGTCGCGCGGCAGCACTTTGCGCGTCACCGGGATATCGCGCTTGGCGAGCTCAGCCATGCGTTTTTCAATAGCCTCGAGGTCTTCAGGCGTGAACGGGCGCTTGTAGGAAAAATCGTAAAAAAACCCGTTATCGATGACCGGGCCGATAGTTACCTGCGCTTCGGGAAACAGTTCCTTGACAGCATAGGCCAGCAAATGCGCCATGGAGTGGCGAATGACATCCAGGCCATCCGCATCACGGTCGGTGATGATGGCAAGATCGGAGTCTTCGGAAATGAGAAAGGATGTGTCGACCAACGTACCATTGACCTTGCCGGCCAAAGCGGCCCGGGCCAAGCCGGCGCCGATATTCTGCGCCACATCGAACACGGTCACCGGCGCATCGAATTTGCGCTCGGAGCCGTCCGGCAAACGGATAACTGGCATCGTGACTTCCCGTAATCGGACCGCAAAAATAACAAAAGCCGTCAAGCGGCTTTTGTTTTGGTGTTGGTAGGCGCGATTGGACTCGAACCAACGACCCCCACCATGTCAAGGTGGTGCTCTAACCAGCTGAGCTACGCGCCTAAAGAGCTGCGCATTCTAGCGAATAAAATGCCGGGAAGCAAATCCAGAATCGCACTTTTGTTAAACGTTATAATAACGCCCTTCGCCGAACACCCACCTATCATGTCGAAATATCACCTTTCCATCGAAGAATCCATTGCCGACGAAGTCGCGGCTCAGGGTTATGCCATCAGACCCGAATTTCTTTCCGCGAGCGAGGTAGCTGCATTGGCAATTAACCTTCGCGCCCTCCAGCAATCAGGGGAGATGCATGGTGCAGGCATAGGCAAAGATGCCGAGATTACCAACAGCGTGCGCGGCGATTTCATTCACTGGCTGGATGAAGCCACGGCCACAGAGGCGCAGCAGGCGTATCTGCAGCGCCTGGAAAAGCTACGCCTCGCTTTTAACCAGACGCTCTATCTTGGCCTGTTCGAATTCGAAGGACACTTCGCCAGCTATCCACCCGGCGCTTACTATCGCAAGCATCTGGATCAGTTCCAGCACGACAGCCAACGTGCTTTGACTGGCATTCTTTACCTGAACGACGCATGGATGGAAGCGGATGGCGGCCTGTTGCGCATTTATCTCGACGAAAATGACGATACCATTTACCGCGACATCCAGCCCGAAGGCGGCACGCTGGTGACGTTTCTTTCCTCACGCTTCTGGCATGAGGTGCTCCCGGCACAGCGCGAACGCCTGAGCATTACCGGCTGGTTTCGTACCCGCCCCGCCCAACCGCCGATCTGAACCATGGAAAAACACGCGATACAACAGATGTTCGCCCCCGAGGCATTCAATGCTACCGGCCACGCCTTGATCGATCTGCTTACCCGTTACCTGGCCGACAACCTTGCCGGCAAGGGCCCCGTTCTGGATTGGCAACCCCCGGCCATCGCCATGTCGCAGTGGCAAGCTGAACTGCCGCGGCACGGCACCCACACTCCCGAACAATTACTGCAAACGCTTCAAGATGAAATTCTTTCTGCAAGCTTGCACATCCATCATCCACGCAACCTGGGCCACCAGGTGGCAACGCCGCTGCCGATGGCTGCGCTTTGCGACCTCGTGGCCGCCCTGACCAATCAGGCGATGGCAGTTTATGAAACCGGGCCAAGTGCTACCTTGCTGGAGCGTCAGGTCTTGCGCTGGATGGGCGAATTAATTGGCTGGCAACAAACTGAAGGCGTCCTGACTTCTGGCGGAGCACAAGCCAATCTGACCGCCTTACTGGCAGCCCGTCAGGTCAAGACCAACTGGAACGCTTGGCAGCATGGCGTCAGTGCCGGCCCTCCCTTGCGCTTGCTGGCCAGCGAACATGCGCATTATTCGGTCAGCAGGGCGGCGGGCATCATGGGACTAGGCACCGACGCCGTGATCAAAGTCGCGGCCGACGAACAGGGCCGCATGGACATGGCCACTCTTCATCGAGCCTGGCAGCGATGTATCGATGAGGGAACAATGCCGTTCGCCGTTGTCGCAACAGCTGGCTGCACACCTACCGGCAGCATCGACCCTCTCATCGAGATCGCAGCCTTCTGTCGCGCACACGACCTGTGGCTGCACGTAGACGGTGCACATGGTGCATCCGCCCTCCTTTCAGGTAAACACCGCTCCCTGCTGGAGGGCATAGCCCTGGCCGACTCGGTGGTTTGGGATGGCCATAAACTGCTCTATATGCCGGCCACGGTATCCGCCGTGCTGTTCCGCGAACCGCAGCACAGCTATGCCGCGTTTGCACAAGAGGCTTCCTATCTATTTCAAGGCAGCAGCGACGCGGAAGAGGCATACAACACCAGTTACCGTACGATCGAATGTACCAAGCGCATGATGGGATTGAAATTGTGGGCAGCGTTTTCGCTCTATGGGGTAGAAAAGTTGGGCGGGCTGGTTGACCAGGTATTCGCCACAGCCCGACTGCTGGCTGAAAAGCTGCAATCTGCGAAAGACTTCGAATTGTTGATGATGCCGCAAACCAATATCGTCTGCTTCCGCTATGGCATTGACGACCAATCTGGAATACGTAAAAAACTCGTGGAAAGTGGCGCCTTTCACCTGACGCAGGTCAATCTGAATGACGAGATCTGGTTGCGTACCACCATCATGAATCCTTTCACTGCCGAAAGCGATCTGGATGCGCTTTTTGTTGCGATACGCCAAAACGCCTAGCACGGGCGCAGCAAGACGTGCATTAACGGCAACATCTGTTGCAATCCTCCATTAAGTCGCATACTTGCGACATGACCCCCGAAACGCTGCTTGAATTGCTCAAGGAAATCGAGAAAGAGGATCCCATCGATTTCAGCGGGCTACCTTTCGAAGAGGACGACCTCCGTTTACTGGCGTGTCTCAATGTTTTGGAACTCATGAGCAACTGGCCGCAGGGCGCCAATGCTGAGGCTAGAGATATCATCATGGCGGCCACCATCACCAGGCTGGTGCTGGAAAACATGGTGTTGCAAGCCCGAATTTCCTTTCTGATCCAGGACGAATAATCGTCGTCACGTTTGCCCGCCAGTTTGGTTTTACATCGACCTAACCAAAGAAAAGGCCGCAACCAAGCGGCCTTTGGTTAATGGATATCGCCAATTTAGCGATGGTGATGGCGATGATGACGATAGTGCCTGTCACCACCCCGCCATTTGCGATCATGTCCACGCCACTTGTGATCGTGGCCGTAGTAATGGCGCGGCTCGCTGTAGTAGATGCGCGCAGGCGCTCCATAGTAGCGTACTGGTGCCGGCTCGTAATAGACCACGGCCGGAGGCGCATGATAGACGACGGCAGGCGGCGCGGCATAATAGCCCGGAATGCCAATGTTCACGCTCAGGCCGAAAGAGTCCCGCGCATAAGCGCTGCCCATTCCACCCACCGCAAGTGCGGCGGTCAGCATCACGATTCGCAATGTTTTCATCTTCAATCTCCTTCATCCTAAAGGGGCTCAAGCTGTTAACGCACGGAGTTTGTTGTTGGTTTACTTTTCCGGCCGCCCTTGCTCAGGCGTCGTTTAAATCGGGCGATTCGGCGTGTAACGCCACTCCTGCCCGACTGTTAAGTTAGAGCAGCTTGTAGAGGTGTGGTTTCGAAAGGAAATGTAAAAGCTTGTAAGAGTTTGTCCGTCAGGACCACGCACCGGAGAGGTGCTTTTCCGCCCAGAACAAGGCTATCATGGTTTTTCCGTCGGTGATTTCGCCGCGCCGCATGGCTTCCATCGCTTCTGCGAGTGTCAATGTAAACACTTCCAGAGACTCGTCCAGGTCACGTTGATGGCATCCGTCCTGCAAGCCGGTGGCAAGGTAGATCAGGATGCGCTCGTCGGAGTAGCCGATGCAGGGATGCAAGGTCGTCAGATAGCGCCAGTCGCTTGCGGTATAGCCGGTTTCTTCCTGTAGCTCACGTTGCCCGGTCTGCAATGGGTCTTCGTTGGGATCGATCTTCCCGGCAGGCAACTCGATGAAGGCGCGGCCCAGCGGATAGCGGAACTGTCGCTCGAATACCAGCCGTCCATCATCAAGTATGGGAACAATCAGCACGGCACCCGGATGGACAATGTATTCGCGGGTAGTTTCGTAACCGTTATGCAAGCGCACCACGTCCCGCTTGGCATGCATCAGCTTGCCCTGAAAAACGGTTTCGGAGGAAATACGGGTTTCGGTAAGTTTATCCTGGCTCATTTACGCCACAGATAACGCCAGACAAAACCGGGGAATGCGAACACGATGAATAGCGCCCCGGTTGTCGCGTAAAACTGCCATCCCTGCGATGCCACCTGCCCCATGCTGGAACGCTCTACGAAATAAGCGATAGCACCAAGGACGAAATACAGCACTATCAACTCCAGCAGGCGCCAGCCAAGATGCTTGTTCTGCAATGGCAACACGAAGAAAAGCCGCTCCGAAAACCACGGCAGGTTAGCCGCCAGCAGCGCCAGCAGAATCAGGACAAGATGCATTGCGTTCATTGCAGGCTATGAGCCACAGCGTAGGCGCATAGTTCCATCAGGCGTTGCGGCATCAGCCCCAATACCAACACGGCAAGGCCATTGACGCCGAGTACCAGCGCCATATCGGGAGACGGGGTAATCGGTGCCATATCCTGCGGTTCATCGAAATACATCAGCTTGACTACACGCAGATAGTAGAACGCCCCCACCGCCGCCATCAGCACCGCAAAGATTACCAGGCTGACGAAGCCGGCCTGCAGGGCCGCCTGAAGCACGGTGAACTTGGCATAAAACCCCAGCGTCGGCGGCACCCCTGCCATCGAGAACATCAGCAGCAGCATCAGGAAGGCATACCACGGACTGCGCTGATTCAGCCCTTTTAGATCGTCCAGGTTTTCCGCTTCGAAGCCCTTGCGCGACAGCAGCAGGATCATGCCGAAACCACCCAGTGTCATCAGCACATAAGCCGAGACGTAGAACATCGAGGAAATGTAGCCGTTCATGCTGCCGCTCAAAAAGCCGAACAGCAAAAAGCCGATGTGGGAAATCGCCGAATAGGCCAGCATGCGTTTCAGATTGGTCTGCGCGATGGCGGTGATATTACCGATACTGATGGACAGGACCGCCATGATAATCAGCATGCCCTGCCAATCGACGGTCATCACCTGCAATCCCTGGATCAGCAAGCGGATAACGAAAGCGAAAGCGGCAAATTTCGGCACTGAGCCGACCAGCAACGTCACAGCCGTGGGTGCGCCATGATATACATCCGGCAGCCACATCTGGAAAGGCACTGCGCCCAGCTTGAATGCAAGGCCGGCGACCACGAATACCAGGCCGAGTATCAGCACGGAGCGGTCACCTACGCCATTGAACAATGCGGCACTGACCTGGCTGATTTCCAATGCACCGGTTGCACCATAGAGCATCGACATGCCGTACAACAACATGCCGGAAGCCAAAGCGCCGAGCACGAAGTACTTCATCGCCGCTTCGGTCGCGCGCGCATTGTCGCGATCTAGCGCTACCAATGAGTACAGGCACAACGAAAGCAGCTCCAGGCCCATGTACAAGGTGAGGAAATGCTGGCCTGAAACCATGATCATCATGCCCAGCATCGCGAACAATACCAGCGCGAAGAACTCGCCGCGATACATGCCGCGCAGCGCAATATAAGTGCGCGAATACACCAGCACCATCGACGTACCAAGGTAGATCATCAGCTTGAGCACGTCGGACAACGGATCATCGACGAACATGCCATTGAAGGCATAGCCGACTGCCGGAATATGTGTCGAGACCGTGATGAATGCAGCACCGAGCAGAGTCAGTTGCGTCAGGATGTAGGCGATGAATCGGTTGCGTTGCGTCAGGAACAGATCTGCCAGCAGGACCACCATGGCCATGCACAGCACGAAAATTTCCGGCAATGCGGTGATCAGATCGTATGTAATTGCGTTATTCATCTTGTTCAGCCTGGAATCTTGCTTTGGGCAAGGTGCGAAAGCAACTGGCCAACCGTTGCATGCGTCAATTCGGTAATTGGCTGCGGATAGAGGCCGAAGCCCAGCACCATCAGTGCCAGCACGCCTAATATCAGGAATTCACGCTTGCTCAGGTCTTGCAGTTCGGCCACATGTGAGTTGCCAACCGCGCCAAAAAATACGCGCTTTACCATCCACAGGGTATAAGCAGCACCAAGAATCAAAGTCGTCGCAGCCAGGAAGGCGTACCAGAAGTTTTCCTGCACCGAGCCCAGGATGACGAGAAACTCGCCTACAAAACCGGAGGTCCCCGGGAGACCTGCATTTGCCATCGCAAACAGCACGGCAAAAGCAGTGAATACCGGCATGGTATTCACCACACCGCCGTAATCGGCGATCTGGCGCGAGTGCATGCGGTCGTACAGCACGCCCACGCAAAGGAACATTGCGCCGGAAATGAAGCCGTGCGAAATCATCTGCACAATGCCGCCTTCCATACCGAGCGGATTGAAGATGAACATGCCAAGCGTGACGAAGCCCATGTGCGAAATCGACGAGTAGGCGATCAGCTTTTTCATGTCCTGCTGCGCCAGCGCGACGAATGCGATATACACCACGGCAATCAGCGACAACACGATCATCGGCGTCGCCAGGTAATGCGCCGCGTCGGGTGCGATCGGCATCGCGTAGCGCAGAAAACCGTAAGCGCCAAGCTTGAGCATGATCGCCGCCAGCACCACCGACCCTCCCGTTGGTGCCTCAACGTGGGCATCCGGCAGCCAGGTGTGTACCGGCCACATCGGGATCTTCACAGCGAAAGCCATGAAGAACGCGAAGAAAATGAACAGCTGCACCGACAGCGGCAACGGCAGCATGTAGTAGTCGACGATTTCGAAGCTGTTGCTCTGGTGGAACAAGTAGATGAACGCAACCAGCATCAGCAGCGAGCCGAGCAAGGTATAGAGGAAGAACTTGATGGTCGCGTACACCCGGTTCGGGCCGCCCCAGATGCCGATGACGAGGAACATCGGGATCAGCATCGATTCCCAGAACACATAGAACAGGATGCCATCCAGCGCGGAGAACACGCCTATCATCAGACCGGACATGATAAGGAAAGCCGCCATGTATTGCGCGATGCGTTTCTGGATGACTTCCCAACCGGCCAACACGACGATCAACGTGGTGAAGCTGGTCAGCAGGATCAGCGGCACGGCAATGCCGTCCACCCCCAGGTGGTAATGAATGTTGAAGCTGGGAATCCAGTTGTAACCTTCCTGGAACTGGAAACCGCCATCGGCTTTATCGAAGCGCGTATAGAGCGGCAACGTCACCAGAAAGCCGGCGATACTGCCGAGCAGCGCCAACCAGCGTGTCAGGCCAGCGCGTTGATCGCTGCCGACGGCAAGGACCAGAATGCCGGCTGCGACGGGCACCCAGATGGAAAGACTAAGGATATTCGACTCGAACATGGATTAAGTTTTCTTATGTCTTCATGAAGAACGTCAGCAAGACGAATACGCCGATTATCATCGCAAAGGCGTAGTGATAAATCAGGCCGGACTGTAGATGGCGCACTACAGAAGTGATGCGTCCAATCAGGCGCGCCGTGCCGTTGACCATGAAACCATCGATGATCTTCACGTCGCCGACCTGCCACAGCTTGCCGCCGATGTAGCGCGCGCCGCCGGCGAAGAATCTTTCGTTGAAGCTGTCGAAGCCGTACTTGTTGTCGAGGATGCGGTAAATCAGCATGAACCTGCCCTGAATGACCGCCGGCAGATCTGGCCGCTTCAGGTACAGGAACCATGCGCTGGCAATGCCTGCGACCGCCAGCCAGAACGGTGCTGCGGTCAGGCCATGCAGCGCAAAGGCACCCCAGCCATGAAATTCCGCGCCGATATGGCGCAGCACGTCATGCTCGGGGCGAACCACGATGGCATTGCCGAAGAAGCCGCCGAACAGCATGGGTTCGATATACAGCAAACCGGCGAAGAACGACGGCACCGCCAGGAAGATTAACGGGATGGTCACCACCCACGGCGACTCGTGCGGCTTCTGGCCGGGAGCGAGGCCGTGATGATGGTCGGCGGAGACCTCCTCGTCATCATGATCGCCCTCGTGGTCATCGTGATTGTGACCGAAGCGCTCTTCGCCATGGAATGCGAGGAACAGTTGGCGGAAGCTGTAGAACGCCGTCACGAACACGCCTGCCATCACCGCGAAATAGGCAAATCCGGCCCCAGGAATGTGCGAAGCATGCACCGCTTCGATAATGGCATCTTTCGAGAAGAAACCGGCGAACGGCGGTATCCCGGCCAACGCCAGTGAACCGATGACCGAAGTAATGTACGTAATCGGCAGGTATTTGCGCAGACCGCCCATGCGGCGCAGATCCTGCTCGTGGTGCATCGCCATGATCACCGAACCGGCGGCGAGGAACAACAGCGCCTTGAAGAAGGCATGCGTCATCAGGTGGAAGATCGCCGCCGAATAGGCAGACACACCTAGAGCCACGGTCATGTAGCCCAGCTGCGACAATGTCGAATAAGCCACTACGCGCTTGATGTCGTTCTGGATAATACCAAGGAAAGCCATGAACAAGGCGGTGATACTGCCGATGATCAGCACGAAGGACAGCGCGGTGGTAGAAAGCTCGAACAACGGCGACATGCGCGCTACCATGAATATGCCGGCCGTCACCATGGTCGCGGCGTGGATCAGCGCGGAAATCGGCGTCGGGCCTTCCATCGAATCGGGCAGCCATACATGCAGCGGCACCTGCGCGGACTTGCCCATCGCGCCGATGAACAGCAGGATGCAGATCACCGTCATCAGCGACCATTCGCTTCCCGGGATCAGGCTTACCGTAGCATCGGCGAACTGCGGCGCGATAGAGAATACCGCAGCGTAATCCAGGCTGCCCAGGTAATACAGCACCATGCCAATGCCGAGCAGGAAGCCGAAGTCGCCGACACGATTGACCAGAAAGGCTTTCAGGTTGGCGTAGATCGCCGTCGGCCGCGTGAACCAGAAGCCGATCAGCAGGTAGGAAACCAGGCCCACCGCTTCCCAGCCGAAGAACAGCTGCATGAAGTTGTTGCTCATCACCAGCATCA
>CAMLME010000023.1 GCA_946481235.1 uncultured Methylobacillus sp.
TTCATGTTCTTCTAAGATTTCTTAGAATAACTGAAAGCTAGAAACGGCGCCCTCGGGCGCCGTTTTAATTTATGATGCAGCATTGTAATTTGACAGGTACATAAAAATGCAACGACGCTCACTACTAGCACTTATTCTGGCAACAATCGCCTTGTTCGGCTGCGCGAGCGGGCCATTCTCGGAGAAACGCGATCTGGAAGCCAGCAGCCAACAACAAGGCATGATAGTTTCCTGCAACGGCTATAAGGCATGGCCCGATTGTTATCGCGCAGCAAAGCAAGCATGCCCCAGCGGGTTTGAGGTTCTGGCCAAAGAAGAAAATCTGCCCACCCAGCTGCGTACTCTCAGAATAAACTGCAAGTAATTCATACGGCAGCCACTTCATCGCCCCTCAAGCGGAACACCTGAACACGAGAACATTCAATGGCAGCAGCACCAGGTCGAAATGATCCTTGCCCTTGCGGAAGCGGAAAGAAATACAAGCAGTGTTGCTTGAATAGGCATCATCCATTAGCCACAACCTCGCTCGATCAGCAGCTTCATCATGCTTTGCGATTGGCGCATGCTCACTTCCAGCACGGCAACAGTTCTCAGGCTGCAACCGTTTGCCATCAAATCATACAAGCGCTGCCTGAGCAGCCTGATGCCTGGCATTTACTGGGTGTCATCGAGTTGCAGCAAGGCAATATCGAGGTTGCAATTGGAAGCCTTCAGCACGCGCTGAAAGGCCGCCCCACCAATCCTGAGTATCTAGGTAATCTTGGTTTTGCTTATCACGAAAAAGGCGAGCTTGACGCCGCACTACGCCACTACACCAAGGCACTTCACAATGCTCCCGATTATGTGAACGCCCTGTACAACCAGCATGCCTTGCTGCTCGAAACCAACCGTCCGGCAGCCATCGAAAATCTGAAGCGTTTATTACGCGCCAACCCTTCGGACAATGATGCCCACTACATGCTGGGCGTATTGTTGGAGTATTCCGGCGATATCGATGCCGCCAAGGTTAATCTGGAATTCCTCAGGAAGGGTTCACCATTGGGTCGTGCGCGTCTGGATGCCTGGCAATATATAAAGTCAGCGAACGAGTCACTCCCGCCGATAACTGGCAGCATGCTTGAGACCTTCAGACTCGCCATGGACGCTGCACCAAAAGATGGACTGGTGCTGGAATTTGGCGTGCGCTTCGGCAACACCATTCGGCAAATTGGATCGCTTGCCAGCCAGCAGGTATATGGCTTTGACAGTTTCGAAGGCTTGCCCGAAGTCTGGCATCACGAGCCCAAAGGCAGTTACACCACTCGCGGTGAAATTCCCACAGTACCTTCCAACGTACAACTTATAGCTGGCTGGTTTGAAGACACGCTGCCGAAGTTTTTGGCGAAGCACCCAGGGCATGTGCGTTTCGTGAACATCGATTGCGACATCTACAGCTCCACCAAAACAGTGCTCGATCAACTCGCGCCACGCATCGTGCCAGGCTCCGTCATCGTTTTCGACGAATACATCGGCAATGAGCACTGGCGTGAGGACGAATTCAAGGCTTTTCAGGAAGCCGTTACAACATATGGCTGGGAGTACGAATACCTGTGTGTCAGCGTCTTCACCAAACAGGTGGCCGTGCGAATCAAATAAACGTCGTCAGCCTTCCAGCATGCCGAGAAGAGTTTCCGCGCTTGCAGGAGCCATAGTCACACCGTAGCGAAAATGCCCGGTATTCAGGTAAAGATTGTCGAAATCCGGGTGGCGTCCAATCATCGGTATATTCTCCGGCGACCCCGGGCGCAGTCCACTCCAGTGCCGGATCACGGGCATATCAGCAAGTTGCGGTAACAATTCTTGGGCTTTTCTGGCCAGATCTCGGGCGGCATCCTCCGTCGTGGACTTATCGAAGCCGACATCTTCCACCGTACTGCCAGCGAGAATGTGCCCGTCGCGGCGGGGGATCAGGTAAAAGTCGTTGCGATAAAGAATGGTCGACAACGCACCCGCTTCAAGACGATACAGCAGCATTTGTCCACGCATGGGCTTTACCGGGACCGGCTGCGCATACTCGCCTAGCAGTTTATGGCTCCAGGCACCCGCTGTAACTACGTAGGCATCCGATTCGAAACGGATGCCTTTGCTGCTTTGCCAGGACTGTACCTTTGCCGTAGCGGATTGCAATCGCAGCAGCTCGGTATGCTCATGTATCGTCACACCCAAGGATTCCAATCGTGCGCGCAAAGCTGCCATCAACCTCGGATTGCGTACCTGAGCAACCTGGGGAAGCCATAACGAGTCTTCTTGAATTTCGGCAATGAGACCATGCGCCTTGCACCATGCCAATGCGGTCCCGCCGTCAAATGACGGCAGCACCCGCATCCCGCATGCTTGATATTGCGGATCGATACCCGTGGCTTCGAACAATTCCTCGCATAACTGAGGATAGCGAGCAGCGCCAGCCAAGGCGAGCTGGTTTACCGGCTCCCTGTAGTTCCATGGCAACAACGGAAACAGGATGCCTCCGCCGGCCCATGAAGCCTCTCCACCAAGAACACCTTGATCTACCAGCGTCACTTGCCAGTCTTTTTTTGCGAATGCCAATGCGGTCAGGCAGCCGACAGCGCCGGCGCCTATGATAGTGATGGATGGTTTCATTTTCCGGTCAGAAGAAAGGTGGCCGCACTGCTTAGATTATCTGGCGTGCCTTGCAAAACGACCATATCACCCTCCGCCAAAATGACTTCGGGGGCCGGACTCAGCCCTTTGGTATTCGGGCGCCGGATGGATTTGACCTGCACTTTATGTAGCGTCATGTCCAAATCCTTCAGACGCATGCGGCATGCATAGGCGCCGGCCGGTAATGCCACGGATTGCAGACGCACCTGATCTTCGTCGCGCGCATCCAGATCGTAATCAGACAGTCCATGGAAAAATCCGCGGAACATCTGGTAGCGCTCTTCGCGGAAATGACGGATGCGCTTGACCACGCGAGAGAGCGGCACGCCCATCATCACCAGCGCATGCGAAGCCAGCATCAGGCTGCCTTCGAGCACTTCCGGCACTACTTCTGCCGCGCCAGCATCGACGAACTTTTCCATATTGCTGTCATCCACAGTGCGCACGATCACCGGCAATTGGGGATAGTTCTCCTGCACCACATGCAGCACCTTCATCGAGGCGTGCTGGTCGGCGTAACTGATGACCACGGCCTTGGCACGCTCGGCTCCTGCGGCCTTCAGTACCACGCGCCGGCCGGCATCGCCATAAACGACATTTTCTCCGGCGCTAGCCGCCTCGCGCACTCGGGATGGGTCGATGTCCAGCGCGATGAAAGGTATATCTTCTTCATGCAGAAAGCGCGAGAGATATTGTCCGCTACGGCCGAAACCGCAAATGATGACGTGATCCTTGAGTTCCTGGCCGATGCTCTCGATTTCGTTGATCTTGCGATCACGATTGCTTTCATAACTGCGCGACAAGCGGGAGGCGAACCAGCCATTATGCTGAATAATGAAAGGCGCTACGACCATCGACAGCAACGAAGCCGCCAGGACTACCTGGAACAGGGTACCGCTCAATACGCCATTCCCCACGCCATGAGCCATGATGACGAAACTGAATTCCCCGGCCTGGGCAAGCAAGATGCCGGTACGGATTGCGACCCCCGTCTCATGGCGGAAAAGCCGTGCCAGCTGAGTAATGATCAGGGCCTTCAAAAACACGATCAGAACAAGCAAGAGCAGGACCCATTCGATGTTGGCAACGAGCACGCGAATGTCCAGCATCATGCCGACAGTAATGAAGAACAGTCCCAGCAGAATGTCGCGGAAAGGCGCAATGTCGGCCTCAACCTGGTATCGGTAGCGCGTTTCCGATATCAGCATGCCGGCGACGAATGCGCCAAGTGCATAAGACAGTCCGGCCAGGCTGGTAACGAAAGCCAGCAGCAGGGTGACCATCAGCACATTCATCACGAACAACTCGCGCGACTGCTGGCGAGCCACCAACTCAAACCACGGATTGATCAATCGTTTGCCGAATACCAGCAGGATAGACAGCGTAATCGCGGCCTTCAGCAATGACAACCCCAGCGTCGTCGCCATGACTTCGGCAGGCGCTGCGAGTGCAGGAATCATGATCAACAGCGGCACAACCGCCAGATCCTGGAACAGCAGCACACCGACCGCCAAACGGCCATGGCGCGAACTGAGCTCGACTTTTTCCACCAGCATTTTGGAAACAATCGCCGTAGACGACATCCCCATCGCACCCGCCAACACCAATGCCGCTCCCCAATCGACACCCAGCGCCATCGCCCCGGACATGACAATCAGCGTCGTGATGGCCACTTGTGCGCCCCCCAGCCCGAACACAGTCGTGCGCATCGCATACAGCTGCGGAAGACTGAACTCCAGTCCGATGCTGAACATCAGGAAAACGATGCCGAATTCCGCCAGCTCCCGGTTAGCTTCACTATCCGGCAAGATACCGAAGGTATGCGGTCCAAGGAGCACGCCGATCAGAAAATAGGCGAGCATCGTCGGCAGCCGTAAAACGCGGAACAATGCAACGGCAAATACTGCGCCAGTCAGGAGAATGAGAATGGTTTGAAGGGTGCCGGGCATAGGGGAAAATCTTTACGCAAATTTTGTGCCGGATCAGCAGCTATTTGCGTTTATATCCTTTATTCAGAGGGCGAACCCTTTTATACTTGATGATTATGGCAGTATCAAAATTAAATCAGCAGCAAAACCATCCTGCAGACCCCATTGCCCTTGCTAGAGAAGTCTTGCTGACCGAAGCACGCGCCATTGAAGCGCTGGCTGAACGCCTCGATAGCAGCTTTCCCCAAGCCGTGGATATTATTTTACAGTGCCATGGGCGCGTTGTGGTGAGCGGCATGGGCAAATCCGGCCACATCGGCCGCAAGATCGCATCGACGCTTGCTAGCACCGGCACACCAGCATTCTTCATGCATCCGGCTGAAGCGAGCCATGGCGACCTCGGCATGATTACCGCCCAGGACACGGTGCTCGTTTTATCCAATTCCGGCGAAAGCGAAGAATTGCTGACCATCGTACCCATGCTCAAACGCATGGGCGCGAAATTGATCAGCATCACCGGCAAGCCGGGTTCCACGTTGGCCAAGGAAGCCGATGTGCACCTCGATGCATCCGTTTCGCGCGAAGCCTGTCCGCTGGGCCTGGCGCCAACTGCCAGCACAACGGCCGCCTTAGCTTTGGGCGATGCGCTCGCACTGGCGTTGCTGGACGCACGCGGCTTCTCCGAGGAAGACTTTGCACGCGCACATCCCGGAGGCGCGCTCGGCAGGCAACTGCTGCTCCATGTGAGCGATATCATGCGCACCGGAAGCGGCATTCCTAAAGTCCCGCAAAATGCATTACTCTCAGCCGCCCTGCTTGAGATGTCGCGCAAGGGCTTGGGAATGACGGCAGTCGTCGATCAAAACGACAAGCCGATTGGCATTTTCACCGACGGGGATTTGCGCCGTGCATTTGAAATCGGTGTGGATGTCGCGTCCACCAGCATTGCCCAGGTCATGCATGCAAACCCTCGCACCATCCTGCCCAACCGCTTGGCTGCTGAAGCTGTCGAGCTGATGGAAACTCATAAAATCAATGGCCTGCTGGTCACCGACGCTAATGGAATCCTCGTCGGCGCCCTCAACATGCATGACCTGCTGAAAGCGAAAGTGGTATGAATCAAGAAGTTGTGGAACGCGCCAAGCGCATCAAGCTGGTCATATTCGACGTGGATGGCGTGATGACCGATGGCAGCCTTTATTTGTGCGACGACGGCCAGGAGTTCAAGGCATTCAACTCGCAGGATGGCCTCGGCATGAAGCTGCTCAAGGCCAGCGGCGTCGATATGGCGATCATTACCGGGCGGACTTCGAAAGTAGTTGTCAAACGCGCCGAAAATACCGGTGTCGCGCATTTCTTTCAGGGTGTCGATGACAAGCTGGAGGCTTTTCTTCACTTATCGCAAGAGCTTGGCCTGGACCATTCGCAATGTGCGTTCATGGGCGACGATGTGGTCGACTTGCCGCCGATGCTGCGCAGCGGGCTGGCAATTACAGTTCCAGCCGCGCCGGCACTGGTGAAGGAACATGCGCATTTCGTCACTGCGCGCGAAGGTGGACGAGGCGCTGTGCGCGAAGTCTGCGAATTCATCATGCAGACGCAGGGGACATTCGACGCCCAGATGGCGCAGTATCTGAAATAAAATGTATGGCCGTTCCGCGATCTGGTTCCTGTTACTGTTGCTGGCATTGCTGGCAGCGCTCACCATGTGGGCGGATGTCGCGGTGCAACCACCGGGGCCCAAAAGCGATGGCAGCAGCCGTCATGATCCGGATTACAAATTGAATAATTTCCATACGCTCAAAACCGATCAGAATGGTAATCCACGCTATATGCTGGCAGCCACAGAAATGGTGCATTACCCGGATGACGACAGCACGCACCTGGTCCGGCCCCGCTTCACCCAATACTCCCAGACCAAGCCTTATACTCAGATCGAAGGCCAGCGCGGGCTGGTTACCAGTGATGGCAAGCAGGTTTATTTGATGGACAAGGTCAAGGTCGTCCGCGGGGCGACTCCGCAAAAAGGGGAAATGACCGTCCTGACCGAGTTTCTGCATATCACGCCCGATAGTGAGTTCGCGCGTACCGACCGGGCTGTGACCATATTGCAGGCGCCGCGTACCGTGGTGCATGCGACAGGCATGGAATATGACAAGAAAAGCGGTATATTGAAGTTATCGAAGCGCGTGCGTGCGCATTATGAGAAGCCTGTCCCCCGCGCTGTGAAAACGAAAAAACCGCAAGCCCTGAAGAAAGCACCGACTGCCAAGGCGGCAACCACAAGAAAAGCCGTAACAGGCGAATCAAAACCCCGCATCCGGAGACCATAATGACAAACCTGCATCGCAGCCATACTTACCTGCTCGCTGCCTTGGCGCTGTTATTTTCCTGCGCAGCATTCGCCGAAAGTGCCGACCGCGACAAACCTATCGATCTGGAAGCCGACAACGTCATCGTCAATGACGCCAAAAAGACCAGCACCTATACCGGCAACGTGATTCTTACCCAAGGTACGCTGGTCATCCATGCCGACAAGCTGGTGGTGCGGGAAGATGCGAATGGCTTTCAGCACAGCACCTCCTATGGCAATCCGACCACTTTCCGTCAGAAAATGGAAGGCAAGGATGAGTACATGCAGGGCAGCGCCCAACGCATCGAATATGACGGGCGCATGGACAAGGTTCAGCTTTACACCAAGGCCTGGGTCAAACGTGGCGAAGACATCGTGAACGGCGACTACATCATGTACGACGCCGGCGCCGAGTATGCCGAAGTGATCGGCGGAACACAGTCGACTTCCGCACCCAAGGGACGCGTGAGGGCAGTCATCCAGCCCAAGAAAAAGACTCCGCCGGCACCTAGCGCGACCCCTTCCACCGGCAATCCTTAACGGTTAAAGACGTGAGCGAATTAAAAGTCGAAAACCTGCGCAAGCGCTACAAGACACGCACGGTCGTGCAGGACATTTCGTTGTCCATCAAGAGCGGTGAGGTCGTTGGCTTGCTCGGACCCAACGGCGCGGGCAAAACGACCAGTTTCTACATGATGGTCGGATTGGTACCGCTGGATGGCGGCCGCATTCTGCTTGACGGCAAGGATCTGGGCCGCCTGCCCATCCATCGCCGGGCGCGCATGGGACTGGCATATCTTCCGCAAGAGCCTTCGATATTCCGCAAGATGAATGTCGAGGACAATATCCTCGCCATTCTGGAACTGCAGAAACTGACTCCTGAACAGCAGAAGGAAAACCTCGAAGAGCTGTTGCATGAGCTGCATATCACGCATCTCCGGAAAAACCAGGCGGTGAGCCTGTCAGGCGGCGAACGCCGGCGTGTGGAAATTGCCCGCTGCCTGGCCACCAATCCTCGATTCATTCTGCTGGACGAACCATTTGCCGGCATCGATCCGATTGCGGTACTGGATATCCAGAAAATCATACGATTCCTGACGGAGCGCGACATCGGCGTGCTGATCACAGACCACAACGTGCGCGAAACGCTGGGCATCTGCGATCACGCCTACATCGTGAATGAAGGCAAGGTATTTGCCTCTGGCCATCCGGACGAAATCATTCATAATGACAGCGTAAGAGAAGTTTATCTCGGCAGAGATTTCCGCCTCTAGGCGATCCGAGAACACTATGAAACAAAGCCTTCAACTCCGACTTTCCCAACATCTCGCGCTCACGCCGCAGCTACAGCAATCCATACGCTTGCTGCAGCTGTCGACCGTCGAGCTCAATCAGGAGCTGGAAACGATATTGCAGGCCAATCCACTGCTTGAGCGCATCGAGCAGGGCGATGGCAGCGGTCCCGATGAGCACATCCCGATCAATCCGCAGGAAACTACCGTTCCGGTGGAAGAAGGGCCTCGCCAGGATGATTTCGGCGGAGAGGCGTTTGGCGATAGTTATGGCGAATCCGCGACCGGCAACCGCTGGGAAGAAGGCGGTTCCGGCAGCGACGACGACGACAACGATTACGTTTTCCAGGAAGCCGAGTCCACCACCCTGCGCCAGCACCTGCTGGAGCAATTGCACCTCATGCCGCTCTCGGAGCGCGACCAGACACTGGCTTCGGTGTTGGTGGATGCCATCAACGAGGACGGCTATCTGGAGCAATCGCTGGAAGAACTGGCCGAAATGCTGCCGGAAGAGCAGGAAGTCGACCCGATGGAGCTGCAAACCGCACTCAAGCTGATCCAGCACCTCGATCCGCCCGGCATCGGCGCGCGCAACCTAGCCGAATGCCTGAGCCTGCAACTGCGCGCGATGCCGGAAACCACCCCGCATCTTGAAGTAGCAATCCATCTCGTGGAAAACAATCTCGCTGAATTGGCCAGCCGTGATTACGCGAGATTGCGCAAAGTCCTGCATTGCAGCGAAGAGACCCTGCGCGATGTGCAACATCTCATTACCCAGCTCAATCCGCGTCCGGGCGCCGGGTTCTCACACATCGGTTCCGACCAATATATCCAGCACGAAATCGTCGTGAAAAAGGTCAAGGGAGTGTGGCTGGCCAACCTGAACCAGGAAGTGATGCCCAAGCTGCGCATCAACCAGCTCTACGCCGACATCCTCAAGCGCAACCGCGACAACTCAAGCCAATACCTGATGAGCCAGATGCAGGAAGCGAAGTGGATGATCAAGAATATCCAGCAGCGTTTTTCCACCATACTGCGCGTGTCGCAGGCTGTGGTCGACCGCCAGCGCAACTTCTTCGAGCATGGCGATATCGCGATGCGCCCCCTCGTGTTGCGCGAAATCGCCGATGAGGTGGGGTTGCATGAATCAACCATTTCACGTGTCACCACCCGCAAATACATGCTGACGCCGCGCGGCGTATATGAACTGAAGTATTTCTTCGGCAGCCACGTTGCCACCGATACCGGCGGCGCCTGTTCGGCCACCGCGATCCGGGCATTGATCAAGCAGTTGGTGAGCGAAGAAAACCCGAAAAAACCGCTTTCGGACAGCCAGATTACCGAAATTCTCGGCAAGCAAGGCATTGTCGTCGCACGCCGCACCATCGCAAAATACCGCGAATCGCTACAGATACCGCCGGCGAGCCAACGCAAGGCGTTGTAAAACGTTTTTACCACAAGGAGCAAATCATGAACCTGAATCTGACCGGCCACCATATGGAAGTTACACCAGCTTTGCGCGACTACGTTACGTCCAAGCTGGAGCGCGTCACTGGACATTTCGACCAGGTGATCGATGTCAAGGTGACGTTGTCGGTCGAGAAACTCAAGCAAAACGTGGAAGTTACCCTGCACGTGCCCGGCAATGATCTGCATGCGGAAAGCTCCGACGAGAACATGTACAGCGCCATCGATCTGGTCGCTGACAAACTGGATCGCCAAGTGCTGAAACATAAGGAAAAACAGGGCGATCACCACCGCACCAACGGTGCCGTGAAGCATCAAGCAACCGAGTAATACCGCGTACCATGTCCGAAATCAGCGTCGCCCAGCTTTACAAGGACACCCGTCGCAAGCTGAAGCTTGCCTGGGTAGCGGGGCATGACGGCGGCGACCATCCGCTGACCAGCGACACCGTCTCAAAACCCTCGCTGGCGCTGATTGGACACCTCAATTTCGTGCACCCGAACCGGGTGCAGGTGCTCGGCTGCGCCGAAATGGATTACCTGCGCAACCTGAGCAAACCCGATGCGCGACAGGCCATTGCCAACCTGTTCTCCACCGATCTTGCCGCCGTGGTGGTTGCTAACGGCGAAACAGTACCTGAAGCATTATTCCAGGCGGCCGAACAGCGAAATACTCCGCTTTTCACATCGCCGGAGAAAAGTCCGCGCCTGATGGAAGTACTAAGCCACTATCTCGCACAAGCAGTGGCGGAATCGACCAGTTTCCATGGCGTTTTCATGGAAGTGCAGGGCTTCGGCGTTTTGCTCAAGGGCGAAGCCGCCATCGGTAAAAGTGAATTGGCGCTGGAATTGATCACCCGCGGCCATCGGCTGGTCGCCGACGACATGGCAGACTTTTACCTTGTCGCGCCGGATCGCCTGGAAGGCCGTTGCCCACCGCTGCTGCAGGATTTCCTGGAAGTGCGCGGGCTCGGCATCCTGAACGTACGCGCCCTGTTTGGCGACAACGCGGTCAAACCGACCAAGCCGCTGGATTTCATTGTCCAGCTGGCAAAAGCCGAGACCCTGATCCCGCAAATGCTGGATCGGCTCAAGATCAAGGCGCAGAGCGAGAAGATTCTCGGCGTCAAGATTCCCAAGGTTGTCATCCCGGTTGCGGCCGGCCGCAACATTGCGGTACTGGTCGAAGTCGCGGTACGCAACCAGATCCTGCAAATGCGCGGCATCGACAGCACGCGCCAGTTCATGCAGCGGCAAAGTCGCGAGCTGCGGCGCAATGCGGAAAAAGACCGTAAAGAGCCCTCCTGATGCAGCTTATTATCGTTACCGGTCTTTCCGGCTCAGGAAAAAGCATCGCACTCAAGGCGCTGGAGGACAGCGGCTATTATTGCGTGGATAACCTCCCGGCCACCCTGCTGCCGGAAACTGCGCAGCATCTGGTCAATGCGGGGCAGGCTCGTATCGCCGTCAGCATCGATACACGCAGCAGTACGCTGGAGGCCTTGCCGGAAATCATTTACTCACTGCGGGCGCAAGGTATCGACGTCCAGGTGCTGTTTCTCGAATCCAATACTGAAACGCTGGTCAAACGCTTCAGTGAAACCCGTCGTCGCCATCCGCTCAGCAGCGAGAGCATTACGCTGGCAGAAAGCATACGGCTGGAGCGGGAGATGCTGGAACAACTCGGCGATTTGGGACATCGCATGGATACCAGCGATTTGAGTCCGAACGCCTTGCGTTCCTGGGTCAAGGATTTCATTGCGCTGGATCATGAGGGACTGACGCTGTTGTTCACCTCGTTCGGATTCAAACACGGGATTCCGCTGGATGCGGATTATGTCTTCGACGTCCGCTGCCTGCCCAACCCGAATTACGAACCGCTGCTCAAGCCATTGACCGGTCGCGACCAGCCCGTGGTCGCGTTCCTGGAAAGCCAGCCGCTGGTGCAAGCTATGTACGAAGACATCCGCCAGTTCGTCGAGAAATGGCTGCCCTGCTTCATGCGCGACAATCGCAGCTACCTGACGGTAGCCGTAGGATGCACCGGGGGACAGCATCGTTCGGTGTATTTCACCGAACGCTTGTCGCAGCATTTTCGCAATATGCAGCACAAGGTCCTGGTTCGCCACCGCGAACTGGAATGACATACTTCATGCTGGAATAAGGAAGAATCGTGATAGGTATATTGATTGTCGCTCACGGTACGCTGGGCGAAAGCCTGATCCACTGCGCCAGCCATGTGATGGGAGAGCGCCCGCCGCAACTGCGGCAACTCGGTGTCAGCGTGCATGACGATCCATCCGGCTTGCTGCCGCAAGCACAGGAATTGGTCAGGGAACTGGATCGAGGCGATGGCGTACTGGTGTTGTCCGATATTTACGGCGCAACACCCTGCAACCTGGTCGGAAAACTGCTGAAGCCCGGCCGCATAGAAGGCATTGCCGGCGTCAATCTGCCAATGCTGGTTCGCGCACTGGCTTACCGTCAGGAACCCCTCGAGGTGCTGATCGAGAAAGCGGTCGCCGGCGGCTGCGGCGGCGTTATTCATTTTACTCACGAAGCATGCATACACCATGGTTAGACAAGATGTGGAAATTATCAACAAGCTGGGATTGCATGCACGCGCATCGACCAAACTGACGCAAACCGCCAGCCAGTTCAAGGCCGAAATCTGGCTGGAACGCAATAACCGGCGCGTCAATGCCAAAAGCATCATGGGTGTGATGATGCTGGCAGCAAGCAAAGGCAGCAAAGTGGCGGTGGAAGCCATCGGCCCGGATGAAGCAGAAGCGCTGGCAGCGCTCGTAGTCTTGATCAACAACCGCTTCGGAGAGCCGGAGTGATCGCCGTTCAAAAAGGGGAAACTTTCATGAGCACCGCCTTTCCCATGAGTGAATCCAGATGAGTTTCACCATGCACGGCGTCGGCGTTTCCGGCGGCATCGCTATCGGTCATGCCCATCTGGTTTCCCATGCGCTGCTCGAAGTTGCGCATTACGTCGTACCGGCACATCTCGTCGAAGACGAGGTCAAGCGCTTTACGCAGGCCATAGATACCGTACGCCAGGATCTGGAGGCCATCCGGCGCCAGTTGCCTGCAAATGCCCCTGCCGAACTGGGTTCCTTCGTCGGCACCCACCTGATGATATTGGCCGACAAATCGCTGTCGGAAGCCCCCATCCAGATCATCCGCGAGGAACAATGCAACGCGGAATGGGCGCTCAAGCAGCAGATGGATGATCTGGTCGCGCAGTTTGAGGAAATCGAAGACGAATACCTGCGCGAACGGAAATTCGATGTCGTACAGGTGGTTGAGCGCGTCATCAAGATATTGCTCGGCCATCCCAATCAGGTCGTGCTGGAAAAACAGGAAAGCGGCATGATCCTGGTGGCACATGACCTGTCCCCTGCCGATGCGATTCAGTTCAAACAGCATCAATTTGCCGCATTCATTACCGACGTAGGGGGCGCGACCTCGCACACCGCCATTCTGGCGCGCAGCCTGAATATTCCTTCGATAGTCGCCCTGCACCATGCCCGTGATCTGATCCGCGACGGTGAAATGATCATCGTCGACGGCAACCAGGGCGTCGTCATCGTCAGCCCGGACAAGAACACCCTCACCGAATACCGGCTGCGGCAGGAACAATGGGATATCGAGCAGCAGAAGCTCAAGCGGCTCAAGCTGACCAAGGCCGTCACGCTCGACGGCACGACGATCGAGCTGCATGCCAATATTGAAATTCCTGAGGACGTGGCGCAATCCAGGGCAGTAGGCGCGACCGGCATCGGCCTGTACCGTACAGAGTTCCTGTTCATGAACCGGCGTGAGTGGCCGACCGAGGACGAGCAGTTCGAGGCCTATCGCAGGGTAACGGAAACCATGAAAGGCATGCCGGTCACCATACGCACACTGGATCTGGGGGCCGACAAGCCGGCGAATCCGGATGAGGCACGCACCTGTACCAATCCGGCATTAGGATTGAGAGCGATACGCTTGTGCCTGTCCGAACCGCAGATTTTTCATGCGCAATTACGGGCAATTTTGCGCGCTTCACATTACGGCAGCGTCAAGTTGCTGATTCCGATGATTTCCACCTTGTCCGAACTGCGTCAGGCATTGCATCTGCTCGACCGTGCCAAACGCAGCCTGCGCGACCAGAACATTCCATTCGACGAAGGCATTCTGGTGGGCGGCATGATCGAGGTGCCAGCGGCCGCGCTCAAGGCAGACGCTTTCGCACGTGAACTGGATTTCCTGTCGATCGGCACCAATGATTTGATCCAATACACGCTGGCGATCGACCGCACCGACGACTCGGTGGCGCACCTGTACAACCCCTTGCATCCAGCCGTGCTGCAACTGATCGAAATGTCGATACGGGCTGCCAACAAGGCCGGCAAGCCTATTTCCGTCTGCGGCGAAATGGCGGGCGACCCGCGGTTGACCCGCCTGCTCCTTGGCTTCGGCTTGCGCCAGTTTTCGATGCATCCGGCGCACGTACTGTCCGTAAAGCGCCAGGTGCTGCAATCCAGCCTGCCCAAGCTGGAGAACAAGGTACGCAAGATCCTGGCGAGCGCCGAGATCGAGCGCATTGAACCTTTGCTGGACAAACTCAATCAATAAGGGGAAAGCCATGAATGACGAAAACACCGCAGTATCCGCAAACGACAGGAATATTGCCGTACTGACGCACCTGGGCGGGATTTTCTTCAGTTTTGTTCCCGGCCTGATCGTGTGGCTGTTAAAGAAGGATGAAAACGCTTACGTTGGCGAACAGGCGCGCGAGGCTCTCAATTTCCAGATCAGCGTGCTGATCGCCTACATGGTGTGCTATGTACTGGTGTTCATTCTGATCGGATTCGTATTGCTGGCATTCGTATGGGTGGCCAACATCATTCTGTGCATCGTCGCCGCCAGCAAGACAAGCAAGGGCGAAGAATACCGCTATCCGTTCACATTGCGCTTAATCAACTAAGGATACCGCCTCAGATGCAAAACCCGTTACTCCATTTTTCCGGCCTGCCGCAATTCGATCAGGTGCGTCCCGAGCACGTCACGCCCGCGATCACGCAACTGCTGGACGAAGCTCGCGCGCTGATAGACAACCTTTGCAAAAGCGCGGAAACGCCAGGATGGGACAATTTCGCTCGCCCACTGGAGGACATGGAGGAACGCATCTCGCGTGCCTGGTCGCAAGTTTCACATATGAATTCGGTGGTGAATACGCCGGAATTGCGGGAAGCCTATAACGCAAACCTGCCCATTTTAACTGCGTTTTACGCAGATATTTCGCAAAATGAAGCGCTATATGCAAAATTTCGTGCCTTACGCGCCAACCCGACGTTTGAACAATTAACCTCCGCGCAGCGCAGGATCATCGAGAACGAATTGCGCGATTTCCGCTTGGGCGGCGCAGAATTGCCTGCCGACAAGAAGGCCCGTTTCAAGGAAATCCAGGAGGCGCTTTCATCGCTCTCCGCCAGGTTCGAGGAAAACCTGCTCGACACCACCAACGATTTTGCGCATTTCGTCGAAAGCGAAACGGAGCTTGCCGGCATTCCTGAGGATGCGCTACAAGCAGCACGCGAAGCTGCCGAAGCTGACGGAAAATCGGGCTGGAAATTCACGCTGCACTTCCCTTCCTACATGCCGGTGCTGCAGTACGCAGATAATCGCGGTCTGCGCGAAAAACTGTACTTTGCCTATGCCACTCGCGCATCCGAGTTCGGAAAACCGGAATGGGACAATACCGGACTCATCAAGGAAATCCTCGAGTTGCGCGCCGAATCGGCACAGCTTCTCGGCTACAAGAATTACGCCGAAGTCTCACTCACGACCAAGATGGCCCAGACCGCGCCTCAAGTGATGGATTTCCTGCGTACCTTGGCAGTTCGCGCACGGCCGTTCGCTGAAAAAGACATGCATGAGTTGCAAGCTTACGCTGCCGACAAGCTAAGCTTGCCGCAACTTGAAGCCTGGGACGTGGCCTATGTTTCGGAAAAGCTGCGCGAGGAAAAGTACGCGTTCTCCGATCAGGAAGTTAAGCAGTATTTCCCCGAGCCGCAGGTGCTGCATGGCCTGTTCAAGGTCGTCGAGACGATCTATGGCGTTCACGTGCGTAAATCGGAAGCGCCGGTATGGCATAAGGACGTCAGCTTCTATGACATTACCGACCACGACGGCCAGTTGATCGGCCAGTTCTACCTGGATCTTTATGCCCGCAACGGCAAACGCGGCGGCGCGTGGATGGATGAAGCGATCACCCGGCGCAGAAAAGCGCACGGCATTGAGACACCAGTCGCTTTCCTTACCTGTAACTTCTCGGCACCTGTCGGGAACAAGCCAGCATTGTTCACACATGATGAAGTCATCACCATGTTCCACGAGTTCGGCCACGGCTTGCATCACCTGCTCACCAAGGTCGAAGAGTATGGCGTCTCCGGCATCAAGGGTGTGGAATGGGATGCCGTCGAA
>CAMLME010000024.1 GCA_946481235.1 uncultured Methylobacillus sp.
CCGGTTTTCCTTGTCGACGATCTGGATACGCAAGCCTTCCTTGGTTATTTCCAGTAGCAATTGCTCCTTGAAGGGCTTGAGTGCTTCGCTCGCATCAATAGCTTCTTCCAGCTCTTTCTTCAGTTGGAGCAGGCGCTCCTTGTCGGTTTGGGTGATCTGGCCGACTTCCGGTTTTGTTTCCTTATCCTTATTCGGTTTCTCGTCCTGGTTCGAACCGCGCTTGGTGTCGCCTTCGGAGTAGGTGACATCCTTGCCGCCGCCGATCTTGATCATGTTGGTACTGGCGCCGCCCGGGCCGGCAATCGGGCTTGGGTTCTGAAAATAGTCGGAAATAGCCTGTTTTTCTTCCTTGGTAGTGCTGCCCAGCAGCCACATCAGCAGAAAGAAAGCCATCATTGCGGTCACAAAATCGGCGTACGCGATTTTCCACGCGCCGCCGTGATGGCCATGGCCGCCCTTCTTAATTTTTTTAACGATTATCGGCTTGGTGTCATCAGCCATGGCGGCAACTGCTTACCTAAATAGTGAGAAATGAATGGGTTATTTCTTTTGCTTGACGTGTTCTTCCAGCTCCAGGAATCCCGGACGCACGGCAGAAGGCAACACCTTGCGACCAAACTCAACTGCAACCTGCGGAGCGTAACCGTTCAGGTAGGCGATGATGCAGGTCTTGATGCAGGTGTAATACTTGGCCTCCTCTTCCGCGCGATGATTGAGGGCCGTGCCTATAGGGCCGACCATGCCATAGGCGAGAAGAATACCCAGCATGGTACCCACCAGTGCGGCGCCGACGTTGCGGCCGAGTTCTTCAGGAGGTCCGCCAATGGCGCCCATGGTGATGACGACGCCCAGAACCGCCGCGATAATACCGAACGCCGGCAAGGCATCGGCCGCACCCTGGACGGCACCGATAGGCCTGTGTACGTCTTCATGGTGGGTTTCCATTTCGACATCCATCAGGTTCTCGATTTCGAAGGCATTCATACTGCCGCCGACCATGAGGCGGAAATAGTCGCAGATGAAGTCGAGCACATGATGATCGGAAGTCACGCCAGGATATTGGCTGAAAATAGGGCTGGTTTCGGGGTTCTCGATGTCTGCTTCAAGCGCGATCAGCCCATCCTTGCGGATTTTTGTAAACAAGCCGTACATCAGCGCTAGCAACTCCATGTACTTTGCCTTGTTGTAAGAGGAACCTTTCAGTAATCCGAGAACCGAACCAAAGGATTTCTTGATGATGGAAATAGGATGGGCAATAAAAAAGGCGCCGAACGCCCCGCCGCCAATAATGAGAAGTTCTGTAGGTTGGTACAAGGCTCCAAGCTGGCCGTGGTGCATGACATAACCACCCAATACACTACCGAACAGGATGACGATGCCGACAATCAGATTCATGAATGAGCCCTTGCTTGTTAGTTCGCGCTAAAACTTTATTAATCGGCGCAAAGAGAATATGGCTGGATTCTGCAATGAATTGCCCGGTACTGCAACCCTGTTGGCAAGTCTTGCAGATGTTCCGAAACAATGTGCGAAAAAATTGATAACATCTGTCAGACTGATCTGACCGATTAACTCCTGAGCACGTCACTATCCTGATTTCATTCCGATGGAAATTTACCGTCTTTGGTACCTGAAGCAGCACGATAAAATACAAGGCCCGTTTCCTGAGTCCCTGATTTGTCGCTTCATCATCCTCGGCCGCATCGGCGAGAACGATGAGGTAAGTCAGGACGGTAGTTACTGGAGATCGGCCGACGAAGTACCAGAACTGGCATCGGGCGTCAGAAACCTGCTTCAAATGTCCAGCCGGAGCCAGGCCGCGGATCCTGAGTGGAGCGAGGAACGAGCCAAGGCCGTGTTGCGCTGGCTGGACGATCGCAAGTCTCCTGATCCCCGTGCACGCAAACCTGCCAAGGATGTGCCATCAGGCCGGAATCAACGCACAGGGCAGGAGCGACGGCAGGCTCCGGAAACCGCAGAACAGCACATTTATCGTGAATGGCGTGGCGAGTTCGATGCCTGGTTGCGCCAGTACCGTAAGCGTTATGGTTTCGTTTGGGCGGTTCTTGGCAGCTTTGTGTTGATCGCCACATTGTTCACACTGTTTTACCAGCCGGTGAATCCTATCAAGATGGGGCTGGAAATTCATGCCAGCAATTGCGAGTCGCCCGCCATCAAAGGCGTGAATTGGAGCGGCTGCATCAAGGACGATACGTTGTTGGTGGGAGCTGACCTGAATGGGGCAGAGCTGGTCGGGACCAGCCTGCAGCGTACCAACTTGAGCCATGCAGATTTGCGGCACGCCAATCTCACGCAGGCCAGGCTTGATAATGCCGATCTTACGGGAGCGCGGCTGGGAGAGGCCATCTGGACGGATGGCCGAATATGCGCGGCGGATTCCGTTGGGCAATGTAAATAATCCAATAAAAATCAGGAGAAGGTTTCATGGAACACATACTTTGGTTTGAGCAGATACGTCTTGACGATTTGCCCAAGGTCGGCGGCAAGAACGCCTCGTTGGGCGAGATGTACCAGACCCTGACCGGACGCGGCG
Source organism: uncultured Methylobacillus sp. (assembly GCA_946481235.1). The sequence continues at coordinate 2,555 of CAMLME010000024.1, forward strand.
TCAAGATTCCCAATGGCTTTGCGCTGACCGCCGAGGCTTATTGGCATTTTATTGACAAGAGCAATCTGCGCGACCGCATGCGTGCGCTGCTGTCGCGTGTAGACAGTCAGAGCGATGTTCGCACCTTGCAGGAAACCGGTGAAAGCATGCGCGAGCTATTGCTGGGCGCGCCCTTGCCCGAAGATCTCGAAAGGGCCGTGCTTGATGCTTATGCCAAGTTAAGTGCGGACTATGGACGCAAGGATGTGGATGTCGCGGTAAGAAGTTCTGCGACGGCCGAGGATCTGCCCAACGCCAGCTTTGCCGGCCAGCAGGAGACCTATCTCAACATCAACGGTGACGCGCAACTGCTGCATGCGGTCAAGGAGTGCTATGCCTCCCTGTTTACCGACCGCGCGATTTCCTACCGCAATGCCAACGGCTTCGATCATATGGATGTGGCGTTGTCGATCGGCGTGCAGAAGATGGTGCGCTCAGATCTGGCGACTTCCGGCGTCATGTTTTCCATCGATACCGAAAGTGGTTTCAAGGACGTGGTGCTGATCAATGCCGCGTACGGCCTGGGGGAGCCTATCGTGCAGGGCAGCGTTACTCCGGATGAGTTCCTGGTGTTCAAGCCGACACTGACCGACGGTTTCAAGCCTATCCTCAAAAAGAAACTGGGTGAAAAAGCGACGCGCATGATCTACGAGCACGGCGGTAAAACTGCGACGGTGTCCGTCGATCCGGCCTTGCGCGACCACTTCAGCATCAACGATGAAGAAGTGCTGCAACTGGCGCGTTATGCCATCATCATCGAAGAGCATTACTCCGAGTTGCACGGCGGCTGGACGCCGATGGACATGGAGTGGGCCAAGGATGGCGAAACCGGCGAGTTGTTCATCGTGCAGGCGCGGCCGGAAACGATCCACGGGCAAAGCGATGGCCTGACCTATACGGAATACCGGCTCGAGAAGCGCGGCAAGATACTGCTGACGGGTACCGCCGTCGGCGAAAAAATTTCTTCGGCCCGAACCAGGGTGATTCGATCGGTTGCCGATATCAACCAGTTCGAAGCCGGCGACATTCTCGTCACCGAGCGCACCGATCCGGACTGGGAGCCGATCATGCGCAAGTCCAGGGGCATCATCACCGACCAGGGCGGGCGCACCTGCCACGCGGCCATCGTGTCGCGCGAACTGGGGGTGCCGGCAATTGTCGGTACCGGCGATGGTTCGCATCGCTTGGCGGACGGCGTTCCGATCACGATGAACTGTGCCGAAGGCGAGCAGGGTATCGTTTACGAAGGCGCACTGCCTTTCGAGGTGCAGACCTTCAATCTCGACAAACTGCCGCAGCCGCCGGTTAAGGTCATGATGAACGTGGCTGATCCGGCGCAGGCGCTGGCATTGGCCAAGATTCCTAATCAGGGGGTTGGGCTGGCACGCATGGAGTTCATTATCAACCACGATATCGCCATCCATCCGATGGCATTGGTGGATTACGAGCACCTGCGCGACCAGCGGCTCAAGCATGCCATCGCCGAGCAGACGCACGGCTACGAGGACAAGCGCGAATATTTCATCGACAAGCTCTCGCGCGGTATCGCCACCATAGGCGCGGCGTTCTATCCGAATGACGTCATCGTGCGCATGAGTGATTTCAAGACCAACGAATACGCCAACCTGCTGGGTGGGCAGCATTACGAGCCCAAGGAAGAAAACCCGATGCTGGGCTTCCGCGGCGCTTCACGTTACTCGCATCCGCGCTACAAGCCGGCGTTCGGCCTCGAATGTGCGGCCATCAAGCGCGTGCGCGACGGCATGGGCCTGACCAATGTAAAGATGATGATTCCTTTCTGCCGCACCATTGCGGAAGGGGAAAAAGTCCTCGAAACCATGGCCGAGTTCGGTCTCAAGCGCGGCGAGAACGGGCTGGAAGTGTACGTGATGTGCGAAATTCCCAGCAATGTCATCCTCGCGGAAGAGTTCGCGGAGATTTTCGACGGTTTCTCCATCGGGTCCAACGATTTGACACAACTGACGCTGGGTCTGGATCGCGATTCGGAAATCGTGGCGCCTATCTTCGATGAGCGTAATCCGGCGGTAAAGGCACTGATATCGCAGGTGATACGCGCCGCGAAAAAGAAAGGTCGCAAGATCGGTATCTGCGGCCAGGCGCCGAGCGATTATCCGGAGTTCGCGGAGTTTCTGGTGCAAGAGGGTATAGACAGCATTTCCCTCAATCCGGACAGCGTCATCAAGACCATGCTGCATCTCGAAAAACTCTGATGCAAAAAGACACCCTAATGAAGAAAGGAGCTCATCCATGAGATTTCTCGTCAGGGTGTCCATTGCAGGGCTGTTGCACGCAACGTCGTTGTCGGCGGTGGCCGCAGAGGCGGGCTGGCTGATTGCCAGCCAGTCCGAGTCGATTGCTGCTGGAAAAGCCATCGAATTGCAGGTCGTGAGGCCTTCGGAAAAATCCGAATGGCCGACGATGCTGCATCTGCGTTTGATTGCTGCGAATGGTACTGAATCACGCATACCGCTTCAGGCATCGAATGATGCGCCGAAAGATGGCATGCACCGGCTATATAGCGGAAAGCCGGAAACCGAGCTTGCGGGTCTCGTCCGGGCAGAACTTGCGGACGTAGAGTCGAACAGGCTGGCATTGATTGCCGAGGAGTCCAAGGTTACGCTGGAGCCGCTCGGCAGCACTCAGCCGATTGCATTGTCACCGAACGCCGATGCAGCGGCAGGCGAGGAGGCAGAACAGCACTCCGTGGTGCTGGAGGATACCCAATTACCGGCGCTGTCCGTCAACGAACCCATTTACTTCGTCGTAAATGGCAGCGGCGATGCGCGCTTCCAGCTCAGCCTGAATTACCGTCTCTTTTCTCCCGAAGGTCCTGTGGTCAAGCTGGTGCCATTCCTGAAAGGGCTGTATTTCGGTTACACGCAAAACTCCTTCTGGGACCTGAGCGAGGACTCCAAACCTTTCCGCGATACCAGTTACCGTCCGTCGCTGTTCTGGCAGGGCAAGATGGCAGGGCCTTCCTGGCTGCCGCAAACCTGGAAGGCGGGCTATGAACATGAATCCAACGGCAAGGAAGACGAGGATTCGCGCAGTATCGATACGCTGTTTTTCGAGCCGAAATGGCAGAAGGAATTCGCCGACGGTTCCGTGCTGAGCTTCAATCCCCGCATCCGAGCCTATCTCGACAAGGATGAAAATCCGGATATCCAGCGCTATCGCGGCTTCGTCAATTGGGCTGCGCAGTATGGCAGGGATGATGGCTGGAAATACTCCGTCAATTATCTGCAAGGTACTGCAGGCTATGCTACGGCACAAATCGACGCTTCCTATCCGTTGGGAACGGAAGTATTCTCGAACATCGGCAGCTTTATCCATTTCCAGTATTTTTCGGGGTATGGAGAAACACTGCTTAATTACAATGATCACAAAAGCGATCAATTCCGCATCGGAATTTCGATCGTGCGTTAAACTCCCGCGTTTTGCACTGATGTGAACGCCATTCGATGAGCTCCGCGACACCCAGAGAGTTTGCTGACCCCTTGCCGCCGGCAATATTCCTGATGGGACCCACAGCCAGCGGAAAAACCGGGCTGGCGGTGGAGCTGGCGCAACGTTATCCCGTCGAGCTGATCAGTGTTGATTCGGCGCTCGTGTATCGGGGCATGAATATTGGCACCGCCAAGCCGGATGCCGCCACACTGGCGCGTGCACCGCACCATCTGATCGATATCATTCCACCGACTGAATCCTATTCGGCTGCGCAATTCCGCAATGACGCGTTACGCCTGATGGCGGATATTACCGCGCGGGGGAAGGTTCCCTTGCTGGTGGGCGGAACGATGCTTTACTTCAAGGCACTGGAAGGTGGACTGAGCGACCTGCCGCAAGCAGATTCCGATGTACGCAGGCAACTGGAGGAGGAGGCTGCGATTCACGGTTGGCCGGAGCTCCACGCGCAGCTGGCCGAGGTGGATCCAGCAACGGCGGCCCGCCTTGAACCGGCAGATGCCCAACGGATTCAGCGCGCGCTTGAAGTGTATAAATTGACCGGTAAGCCCATGTCAGAACATTTCCTGACAGACGCAAAGCAGGAAATGCCTTACCGCTTATTGAAAGTGGCGCTTCTTCCTTCGGATCGCGCTGTGCTGCATCAACGGATTGCCGCGCGCTTCGATACCATGCTGGAACAGGGGCTGGTGGAAGAGGTAAGACACTTGCGCCTGAAATATCCATCGTTGGACATTTCAATGCCCTCAATGCGTTGTGTTGGGTATCGGCAGGCATGGCAGCATCTCGATGGGGAATTGGACAGTATTAGTCTTCGCGATAAAGGCATTGCCGCCACTCGCCAGTTGGCTAAGAGGCAAATGACGTGGCTCAGGGGTATGCAGGAAATCCATCAATTGGACTGTCTTGTAGAGTGTCTAATCGAAGATATTGAGTCGGTGATCAAATCGGAAAAGATTTTCGAATTAAAAATCATATAGGAGCTATTGCTTTTTAATATTGTTTGTATATTATTTGAACTGTTCATATTGCTTTGACTGTCCAAATTATGCTGACGAGTCTGGAGTTGATGCAGGCCTCCGGGATATCCCGGGCAACGCTTAACAACTATATTGCCCTTGGCTTGCTGCCGAGGCCTGTGGTCAAGAACCCGGACGCAGAAGCCAATACGCGCGCACGCCAGATCGGCTATTTCCCCGACGAGACACTTTCCCGCATTGAGCTTATTCAACAGCTTAAAAAACAAGGTCTGCAAATGGCCGAGATAGCGCGTCGCCTGCAGTCCGAGAATTCCCAGCCAGCCAAGATCGCTTCCGTGAAAACCACGGAGTCAACTTTCCATAGGGAAAATCCTGCGGCCATTCCGATGCCGAGTCCCATTCCCAATATTCCTGGCGCGAATGGCACCATGCGATTCACCATAGACCAGATTCCGTTTCCGGCTTACATGGTGAACTACAATTTTGAAATCACCTGGTACAACGACGATGCGCGCCGGGAGTTGCTCGGCGACTTTGAGCGCTTGCCAAGCGACATCAAGGAGCGGAACGCACTCGTATATCTCTTGAAGGGCATGTACGGCCATAACCCTGCCAATCGCGAGGCTCTGGTACAGATACACCTGATGTTGGGTCGCGGAAGATTGACACGTAATGACTTGATGGGCTTCCTGACACAGCAGGCACAAACGCTTTCATCCGCTACCCAGTCGCAAGCGGATGTTTACCCTTCAGGAGCTCTGGTCAAGTTGCCCTTGTCGTTGCTCTCGCAGGCTGGTGAGCGCATCGAGTATTCAGTCCATGCCTCGTATTATCGTGAAGGCATTCTGTTTGTATATGCTCCGTCCTTAGGCGACGACAATTTGCTCAACTTGCTCGAGCGCCGCGACGAAGTCATCCGTAACCTGTTGAAGAAACGCTTGCCGGTGTTGACCGACGTTGCGGTGCTGGTGGCCGACCTGCAGAACTCGGTGCGTATCTGTACTGAATTGCCCGCAGATGAGTACTTCGAATTGATCAACGAGATCTGGGCGACCATGGAGCCGATCTTCCGCAAGTTTTACGGCACCCACGGCAAGCATGTCGGCGATGGCATGGTCTATTACTTCTTTCCCCAGCCCGACTGTAATTACATCCTCAATGCGCTCACCTGTGCCCAGGAAATCCGGCTTGCGATGCGTCGGATCAGCAAGGAGTGGCAACTGCGCAAGAACTGGACGCACGAGCTTTATTTGAATACCGGCATCAACGAGGGTCTGGAATGGTTGGGCGTGTTCCATGTTGACACCAAGGTCGAGTTTACCGTCCTGGGCGATACCATCAACCATACCGCACGTCTCAGCGATTTTGCGCGCAGTGGAGCCATCTGGGCGACCAAGAACCTGTTGGGAAAATTGTCGACAGAGCAGCGCAAACGCGTCAAATTCGGCATCCGCCGCAAGAACGACGGCGGTTTCGAGGTGCTGGTCGAGTCCAGTTATTCGCGCATTATGGAGCTGATAGACCTTAGCGCTCCGCACAATGAAAAATTGCACGACGTTGCCGCGATGGCGATTACCGAAATTATCGATCTGGTCAGCTAGTCCATTTCTCCAAATAGCCACCTTTTTCAGGTTGGCCAGCCTTGCTTTTTTGGCGGCGCAATAAAATCTGCTATTGTCATTGCTGGGGCCCGCGATCCGGTAACGAAAATGAGCAATTCGATTCACATGCGGTTTATCTGCGCTTTGGTTTTTTCCGTTTTCTGTCTTGCTTCGGCAGAGCTTGCTGCGCGTGAGAAATTGCGCGTGATCGCTTGGGATGGTTACGCGGATAGTGAAGTGGTGGCGGCTTTCGAAAATCGTTACAAGGTCGACGTTGACGTTATCCAGGTCAACTCGGACGATGATCTGTGGGAAAAAATCAACAGGAACAACTCAACCGACTTTGACGTGTTTGCCGTCAATACGGCGGAGTTGCAGCGCTACATCGACCGTGGCCTCAGTGTGCCGCTCAATCTGACGAATATTCCGAACCGCGCCAATCAGCTCGACCGCTTCAAGAAGCTGTCAGCCATTCCAGGCGTAACGCATATGGGGAAAGTCTACGCGATCCCCTATACCTATTCCGATATGGGCTTGATTTACGACGTCAAAAAGGTCAAGGAGATACCGCGTTCGATGTCGGCGTTATGGGACCCGGCTTACCGCGGACGTGTACTGGCCTACAACGGCAGCAGCCACAATTTTTCGATTGCGGCAATGGCCACGGGCGCACCCGATCCATTCAATCTGGACAAGAACGGGTTTACGCTAGCGACTAAAAAACTGATCGACCTGCGTCGCAATGTCCTGACGTTTTATGCTTCTCCGCAAGAGGCGGCCAAGTTGTTTGTCGAGAACGACGTCGTTCTGATCTATGCCAATTACGGTTCCCAGCAATTGAAATCCCTGCGCGATGCAGGCGCCGACGTTGGATATGTGATCCCTCACGAGGGCGCGCTGGCGTGGCTCGATTGCTGGGCGGTGACACGCGGTACGCGCAACCAGAAACTGGCTGAGGCCTGGATCAATTACACGCTGGAAAAATCGGTCAGCGAACGGCTGACCAATCAACATGGGCTCGCCAGTACCGTCGCTACATTTCCGACCAGTCACCCCAAGGACAAGATCATCTGGCTCGAACCGGTGGAGGATTCTTCCAAACGCAAGCAACTGTGGGACCGTATCATGTCTGGCGATAGTTTTCTGGAGTAAGGATGCGATCCAGCGTAGGGTTCAAACTCGGGTTCTGGATGGCCATGCTGGGGATACTCTCCACCGGGCTGATGGGTTTGTACGCCTATACGCAAAGCCGGGAGATGCTGATTGAATCCTCCAAGGACAAGCTCCTCACTGCCACCAAGGTATTGGCGCTCCGTTTCAGCCATTCGGTAGCCGCGGTGACCAGCGATGCGCGCTTTCTTTCGACATTGCCTGCGTTGAAGCAAATGGCTGCCAATCGCTCTAACCCGAAGTTGTCGACCGGCTATCGGCAGCAGCTGGAAGAGGTCATGACTAGCGTACTCGAGACGCACCCTGAGTATTTTCAGATACGGTTTATTGGTGCCGGCGATTACGGTCGAGAACTGGTGCGGGTTGATAAGGCAGAAAATGGCGTCACGATTGTTTCCGGAAACGACTTGCAGGAAAAGGCGCATTTTTCCTACTTTTTCAAGACCATACGCTTGTCTCCCGGGGAGTTCTATATTTCCAGCATCAGCCTTAACCAGGAGCAAGGGTCGCATCAGGGGCAGGGGCAACCGACGATAAGAATCGCTACACCGGTCCAGACGACGGATGGATCGATTGTTGGCGTCATTGTGATTAATGTCGATCTGAACAGCCTGTTCAGCTTCATTCGCAAGGATGTTCCGTCCGATATCAGTGTGTTGCTAACCAATCAGGATGGCGATTACCTGATTCATCCCGATGCTGCAAAGGCATTTGGTTTCGACAAAGGCGTGCGCTACCGTATTCAGGATGAAATTGCCTCCTTGGGACGATTTCTGGAGCAGGAGGCTATGGATTTCACTGTGCTGGATACTCCGGATATTGTTGAGCCACGAGGGCCATCCGTCGCTTCCTTCGTGAAAGTGCCGTTCGTTTCGCATGCAGAGCAGCGATTTATCGTCATTGGTTTGCTGACGCCGTTGGAAAGCGTACTCAAGGAAAGCAGCGTGCTGGGAATGAATATTATCCGGATCACGCTGCTCTTCAGCCTGCTGGCGATCGGTATCTCGTTGGCGCTGGCTCGGTACCTGGCCAGACCATTGAACTCCATGGCCAAGGCGGTGCATCGTTTTGCCGCAGGCCAGCCGATGACCGGGCTTCCGGTCGATCGCAACGACGAGATCGGTTATCTCGCCAATAGCTTCCAATCCATGGCTTCCAGATTGAGTGCCCGCGTGGATGAGTTGAAAAGTAACCAGCAGTTTCTGGGGAATCTGGCCTATCACGATCATTTGACGGGGCTGCCTAATCGATTATTGTTTCTGGACCGTCTTCAGCAAACCATCATCAAGGCACAGCGCAATCGCACGCGCTTTGCCGTTATATTCATCGATCTGGACAAGTTCAAGCAAATCAACGATACCCACGGGCATGCCGTGGGCGATACAGTGTTAAAGATTGCTGCGATGCGTATGCAGGAATGCATACGGAATGCGGACACATTGGCACGGTTGGCAGGGGACGAATTCACGATACTGCTGGAAGACATAACCTCAGCTTCCGACGCTGCACGAATTGCACAAAAAATTATCGATTATTTCGAGCAGCCGCTTATTGTCGATGGGCACGAGCTAACCATGACATGCAGCCTGGGAATCGGCATTTATCCGCAGGATGGAGGGAATGTGGATGCCTTGCTGATCAGTGCCGATGCCGCGATGTATCGGGCGAAGGAGCAAGGCAGGAACAACTACAAGCTCTATTCGGAAACAGTATCCTGATACCTTAGTGCGCTGAAAGCGTCTGCATGCGCCTTGCCGCTTCCAGGCATTCATCCAGCGACGCGACAAGTGCGATCCGCACAAAACCTGCTCCAGGATTGGCGCCATGCGCTTCTCGCGCCAGGAAGCTGCCGGGCAGTACCGTGACATTGCATTCACGATGGAGGCGAACGGCGAAGTCGGTATCCGACCCTGTCGTGCGTGCCCAGAAATAGAAAGCCGCATCCGGCATTTCCACGTCCAGCACGTTTTTCAGCAAGGGCAGCACCGCGTCGAATTTTTCACGATACAGACGACGGTTTTCCTGCACATGCTTTTCATCATTCCATGCCGCTGCGCTGGCAGCTTGAACGGCGGGGTTCATCGCGCAACCATGATAGGTGCGATAGAGCAGGAATTTTTCGAGGATGGCGGCATCGCCAGCCACGAAACCGGAGCGCATGCCCGGCACGTTGGAGCGCTTGGACAGGCTGCTGAACATGACCAGGTTGGTGTAGTCGCGGCCCAGCCTGTGAGCAGCCTGCAAGGCGCCCAGCGGCGGATTGGCTTCGTCGAAGTAGATTTCCGAATAACATTCGTCGGAGGCGATGACAAAGCCGTATTTATCTGCCAGCGCGAATACCTCACGCCAGTCGTCCAGGTTCATGACCTTGCCCGTCGGATTGCCGGGAGAGCAGACGTAAAGCAATTGCGTGCGTTGCCACACGGATTCCGGTACGGATGCATAATCCATGCGAAAACCGTTTTCAGGCGAGGTGTTGAGGTAATAAGGTTCCGCCCCGGCCAGCAAGGCCGCGCCTTCATAAATCTGGTAAAAAGGGTTGGGACTGATCACCACGGGGTTGTTTCGTGCGTTCACTACCGCCTGCGCGAATGCGAAAAGCGCTTCGCGGCTGCCATTGACCGGGACGATCTCCTTGTTGCTATCCAGCGCAGGAATGCCGTAGCGCCGCACCAGCCAGGATGAAATCGCACCTCGCAACTCGGCGCTGCCCAAAGTCGTGGGATAATTCGCCAGCCCCGCGAGATTTTCCGTCAAGGCAGTCTTGATCAGATCCGGCGTCGCATGCTTGGGCTCCCCAATCGAAAGATTGATCGCGCTCAAGGCCGGATTCGGCTGGATTCCGTTGAAGAGGTCCCGCAGTTTCTGGAACGGGTAGGGGTGGAGTTTGTCGAGGTTCGAATTCATGGAGGCATTATAAAAGATTCCGCAGCAAAACATCCTGCGTTCGCGACCTTCGGCCTGCTGTTTGGCGCGACCATGTGGGGCGTCATCTGGTATCCGTATCGGTTATTGGAGGCCGCAGGCGTTTCCGGTGCCTATGCCAGCCTGCTGACCTATGCCGGAGCATTGCTGCTGGGTGGCCTGCTGTATGCGCGTCACTGGCACGATCTGTTCCGTGCACCTGGCACGCTGCTGTTACTGGCGCTGGCCGCGGGCTGGACCAATCTGAGCTATGTGCTGGCGGTCATTGACGGCGAGGTAATGCGCGTCATGCTGCTGTTCTACCTGTCGCCCTTGTGGACGCTATTGCTGGCTCGCCTGTTACTGCACGAACATGCAGGAAAACGCGGTTTGATGGTGATTGTGTTTTCGCTAGGCGGAGCGTTCATCATGCTTTGGGATCCGTCGCAGGGCTTTCCCTTGCCACGCGATTTACCCGAGTGGCTGGCACTTTCATCGGGCATAGGCTTTTCGCTGACCAATGTGCTCACCCGTCGCTCGACCCACTTGTCCTTGCCGGAAAAATCGATTGCAGTCTGGGGAGGCGTCACCGTGCTGGCCCTGATTTTCCTGCCTTTTATGAAAACGCCAGTGCCCGGCATTAGCCAGATTCCTTTCGAATACTGGATGCTCATGCTGGGGCTGGCTGTGATCCTGACGGCGACTACATTGCTGGTGCAGTATGGCGTCACGCATACGCTGGCGACGCGGGCAGCGGTGATTTTCCTGTTTGAACTGGTCGTGGCGGCCGTGTTTGCCTATCTGGTGGCCGGTGAGTCGCTTAGTGTGCGTGAAATGATAGGCGGCGCGATGATCGTCGCCGCGACGTTCTTCGCGCCGTCCGGAGGCGAGCCCTCCACTTAGACGCCCGAGCGCGCGCCTTCTTCCGTGAGGCGAATCTTGAGGGAAAGGTCGTTGCGGGAATCCGCATTGCGCAGCGCGTCGTCATCGGTGATGCGCCCGGCGCTGTAAAGCCTGAACAGCGACTGGTCGAAGGTACACATGCCGATGTCGTTGTTATCGGCCATCACTTCCTTGATTTCCTCAGTCTTGCCTTTCTGGATCAGGTCGGCAATGTAGGGAATATTGATCAGGACTTCCATCGCCGCGACGCGCTTGGTTTGCGTGCCGGGCACCAGCCGCTGGGAAATGATGCCGATCAGGTTGAGTGCGACCCCCAGCATGATGGACTGCTTGCCGTCGGGCGGGAAGAACGACAGGATGCGTTCGATGGCCTGATTGGCGTTGTTCGCGTGGAGCGTTGCCAGACACAGGTGACCGGTTTCGGAATAGGTGATGGCGTGCTTCATCGTATCCGCATCGCGGATTTCGCCGATCAGGATCACATCCGGCGCCTGACGCATCGCATTTTTCAGACCGTTATCGAAGGATTTGGTATCGATGCCGATCTCGCGCTGATCGACAACCGCTTTCTTGTGGTTGTGGATGAATTCGATAGGATCTTCCAGCGTCAGGATGTGGCCGGGTTCGGTTTCATTGCGATGATCGATCATTGCCGCCAAGGTGGTGGACTTCCCGGAACCGGTAGCCCCAACAACCAGGATCAGGCCGCGGCGGCGGGTAATCAGGTCTTTCAAAACGGGCGGCAGGCCCAGCGAGTCCAGTGTGGGAATCTTGGTGATGATGTGCCGGATCACCATGGACACTTCACCCCGTTGCTTGAACACGTTCACGCGGAAACGTCCGACCTCTTTCACGCCCAGGGCGAAATTCATTTCGAGGTTCGCTTCAAACTCTTCAGCTTGCTTCTCATTCATCAAGGAGTAGGCGATTTCCTTGACCATGCCGGGGGTCATTATCTGGCTGTTGACGGGTGCAGTGCGGCCCTCAATCCCAATATTGATGGGCGCACCGGTGCTGAAGAACAGGTCCGAACCGCCTTTTTCCACCATGAATTTGAGGATGGGGGTGATGTCGAGAGCAGCCATGCTTTATATCCTTCTGGGTTTTGATCGCACTTTATCATATTCCATCCTGGCCTGAGGAGGGCCCGAAACGCACCGTGCTGGTGCGAACAAAAAGCGCCAAGACTGCTTTAACTGCAAGGTTTACGGCACATCATCCCTATTCCAGCCAGTGGCATGATGCTTGCTGAGCCCTTTCTGGGGTTTAACCATTGAGGACAGCATGCGACTTTATCTGCACACTTCCGGCGAAATGCCGTTTTCCGGATCGTTCGATCCTTCGCCTGGTCAACTGCCCGGCAAAAATACCTTGATATTCGACTGCATAAACGAAACCGGTCTCATGGAAACGTTGGATGTGATCGCGGAAGAGGTTCCTTCCGCAGTGCTCAACGAGTCGTACGCGATGCTGCTGGAACGCTGCGATAGTATTTCCCCGGAAGAGGCGCTGTCCAATATCCTCCCATTCAACACGCTCTATGCCCGCCGGCGACATGCCTGGTTCCTGGAGGATCTTGCGCCCCATGTGCAGATGCATTTTCAGCCGATTGTCGACTTTGCGCAAAACGGAGCGATTTTTGGGTATGAAGTGCTATGCCGCATGAAAGACCCGAGCGGCCGGCTGCTCAATGGCGATGAAGCCTTCAAGCTGGCCCGCCAGGTCAATCGCGCGGCGGAGCTGGACCTGGTCTGCCAGAACCTGGCGCTTGCCGGAAAGGCGCGTGACATCCCTGCGGGGATTCCCGTTTTCATCAATGTATTGCCACGCACTATCCTGCAGGACGGCTGGTTGCCGCCCATGCTGGAAACGCTCGGGCAGCTTGGCATCGACCGGCGTGATGTAGTGATCGAAATCGTTGAAAGCGAGGAGGTTTCCCCCGACCTGCTGGCCGAGTACTGCGACAGAATACGCACGCACGGGTTACGTATCGCGCTGGACGACATGGGCTCTGGCTTTAATGGCTTGCGGACTTTGGCGGCAGTACGCGCCGACTTTATCAAGATCGATCGTGCCATTGTCCATGAGGCGCAAGGCAGCCGCGTGCGCACAGTGTTGCTGGAAGCCATCGTTTCGATGGCGCAGCGGCTCGGCTGTACCGTCGTTGCCGAAGGACTGGAGCGCATCGAGGACATCACCTTTTGCCAGGACATGGGGTTGATGTATGCCCAAGGCTACTATTTCGCCCATCCGCAAAAAACGCCCGTGAGAGAGGTCAACCCATTGCCGGATCGCGACGAGTCCCATCGGTCGCCCGCGCAGGACGAGTTCCGTCTTTCCGAGTTCATCAACTCCGGGCTGACGATGGAATTGAACCTGCCGATCGAGGAAGCGCGCCGGCTGTTCCGGTTGCATCCCGACGTGGCCGTGGCCGTGGTGCTGGACCACCAGCGCCCATTGGGCCTGTTGCGTCGCGGCAAGGTTTTTTCCGCGCGCGTGTCTTCGCT
>CAMLME010000025.1 GCA_946481235.1 uncultured Methylobacillus sp.
GCATGCCGTGCAGAAGGATGGGATCCGGCGTGGTATTGATCGCTTCGGACAAGGCGCCAGGGAAACCGTTACCCAGCGTGCCGATGGCAGCGGTTTTGCGGCCGAGACGCGACAGTGCTTCGGCCAGCCAATGACTGCACGATGTTTTGCCGTTGGTACCGGTAATACCGATCATCCGTAGCTTGCGCGAAGGATGACCGTAGAATTCGTCGGCGATCACACCAGTCTGGGTGCGCAGATTTTCCACCGGCAGATTGGGAAGCGACCAAGCCGTATCCCATGCATATCCGTCGCGCTCCCATAAAACACCGGCAGCACCTTGGGCTACCGCCTGCGGAATGTATTTGCGGCCATCCGCACTTTCGCCCGGATAAGCCAGGAATACGCTACCCGGCCCTACCTTGCGGCTATCGGAGGTCAGCTGATTGGCCTGGACGCCCAATTGTGAAAGGAGGCTCGTCATACGACCTCCTTCACTTCCGGCGCATCTTCCGGCGGGATCACGATGTTGTCGCTCGGGGCATCCTGGGGTACCGCCAGTTGCCGCAAGGCCCCTGCCATGACGGCACTGAACACCGGCGCAGCGACCGTGCCCCCGTAATACTTGCCGCCGCTGGGCTCGTCGATCATCACTGCAATGATCAGGCGCGGATTGGAGGCCGGCGCCATTCCGACAAAAGACGAAACATATCTGTCTGCGGCATACCCGCCCACGTCGAGCTTGTGCGCCGTCCCGGTCTTGCCTGCCACGCGATAACCCATGACTTGTGCATAAGGTGCTGTCCCACCTACTTGGACCACGGTTTCAAGCATGTCGCGTACGCTGCGCGCAGTACTTGCGGAGAATACCTGCTGGCCGACGGGATGCTCTTTTACCTTGAGCAGCGACACCGGCCTGATCTCGCCATCGTTGGCAAACACCGTGTAGGCGCGCGCCAACTGAATCAGGCTCAGGCTGATGCCGTGACCATAGGACATCGTCGCCTGCTCGATCGGACGCCAGCTCTTGTAGGGGCGCAACCTGCCGGTCGCTTCGCCGGGGAATCCGATATTGACCGGACTGCCGAAGCCCATCTGATTGAACGTACTCCACAGGTATTGCGGTTGCAGGCTGAGCGCCATCTTGGCGGCACCTACGTTAGAGGACTTCTGAATGACCTCCGATACCGTGATCAATCCTTGCGGGTGGGCATCATGGATGGTTGCACGGCCAACCCTCAGGAAACCGGGGGCCGTTTCGATTTTTGTATCTGACTTGAATGTGCCAGCTTCCAGCGCAGCGGCGGCGGTAAACGGCTTCAGCGTCGAACCAGGCTCGAAAATATCGACGATGGCCCGATTGCGGGATTTTCCGGCAATCTTGACCGGGTTGTTCGGGTTGTAGACCGGCTGGTTGGCCATTGCCAGCACTTCGCCGGATTTGGCGTCCAGCACCACGATGGCACCGGCCTTGGCCTTGTGCTCTTCAATGGCTCGCGCCAACTCGCGATGCGCCAGGTATTGAATATTGCGGTCGATGGACAGCGCCAGATCATGCCCGTCCTGCGGTACTTTCACTGCCTCCAGATCTTCGACAATATGGCCGCGCCTGTCTTTCAGCACATGCCGGCTGCCCGGCTTGCCGGAGAGCCATTTCTGGAAGACCAGCTCCATGCCTTCCTGGCCTTTGTCATCGATGCCGGTAAAGCCGACCAGGTGGGCTGTCACTTCGGCGGCAGGATAATAGCGACGGTATTCGCGCTGCATGAAAATTCCGGGAATAGCCAATTGCATCACCCGCGCAGCATCCGGAGGCGGCATGCGACGCTTGAGATAGACAAAACTGCGATCCCTGCCCAGTTTTTTTCTCAGGTCGGCCTGCTTGATGCCGAGCAGTTCAGCCAGTTTTTTTATCTGTGCAGAATCGGCCTCGACATCCGGCGGACTGGCCCAGATGGATTCGACCGGGGTGCTGATCGCAAGCGGTTCGCCATGGCGATCGGTAATCATGCCGCGATGCGCAGAAAGCGTCATTACGCGGCTATAGCGCGCATCGCCCTTCTGCTGCAGGAAGTCGGTATGCATCGCCTGCAGGTAAACCGAACGTCCGAGCAATACCGCAAAGCCGCTCAGCACCATGAGCAATAACACCCGGCGACGCCAGGAGGGAAACTTGATCGGGAGATGATTCGCGCGGTTCATGTTATGGCGCCACGATCTGAATACGTGCAGGTTCCGGCACCTGCATATGCAAATGATTGACTGCGATCTGCTCGATACGCGAATGCATGGCCCAGGTACTTTGCTCCAGTTGCAGCTGCCCCCATTCGATGTCGTACTGTTTTGCCAGATCCTGTTGCTGCTGCAGCTCAACATAAAGCTTGCGCGCCTTGTGCTGAGACGTGACCGTACCCAGCGCACTCGCCAGCACTATTGCAAACAAGATCAGGTTAAGCTTCGTCATGGCGCTGCCGTGCGCTCCGCCACGCGCAGCACTGCGCTGCGCGACCTCGGGTTGATCTTGATTTCTTCTTCTGAAGGACGCATTGCCTTGCCCACGGCAACCATGCGCGAGGGCGGCAGTTCGCTGGCGCGCACCGGGAAACGTGACGGAAGATCATCCCTGTCCTGCTGGTCGCGGATGAAACGCTTGACGATGCGGTCTTCCAGCGAATGAAAGGCGATCACCGCCAGACGTCCGCCAGGCGCCAGCACATCAGCACATTGGGGAAGCGTCAGCGACAATTCCTCAAGCTCCTGATTGACGAAAATCCGTAAAGCTTGAAAGGTGCGCGTCGCCGGGTCCTGACCTGGCTCGGTTTTATAGACCGCGCCTGCCACGATCTGGGCAAGCTGTCGGGTAGTGTTGATGGCATCCCCCCCTGTGCGAGCCGCAACAATCGCCCTTGCAATCTGTTTAGCAAACCGTTCTTCACCATATTCTTTTATGACCTCCCTGATTTGTTGTTCGGACGCGGTAGCCAGGAACTCCGCCGCGGTCTGCCCCTTGCTTTGATCCATGCGCATGTCGAGCGGTCCGTCAAAACGGAAACTGAAGCCGCGCCCCGCCTCGTCGATCTGCGGCGACGAGATGCCGATATCCAGCAGCACGCCATCCACTTTTGCGACACCCAGATCCGCCAGCACTTCCCGCATGTTTGAAAAACCGCTGTGCACCAGCGTGAACCGCTTGTCGTCAATCGCCTTGGCGGCCTCGACCGCCGCGAGATCGCGATCCAGCGCGATCAGCCGACCCCTTTCTCCCAGCTTCGCCAGGATGGCGCGACTATGACCGCCGCGCCCGAAAGTGCCATCCACGTAGATACCGTCGGGCCGCACATTCAGTGCCTCGACAGCCTCTTGCAGCAGTACGGGGAGATGCTTGAATTCGGCGGTTGCGGGCGCATGGCTGAGGCCATCGCTCACAATGAAAAACCTTCCAGTTCTGAGGGCAGCGCCATTTCCTCGTCTGCCATCACCTGCTCCAGCTGCTTGCGCCAGCTTTCCATGCTCCACAGCTCAAAGTGACTACCCTGTCCGACCAGCATGACCTGCTTTTCCAGCCCGGCGAACTCGCGCAATACGGAAGAAACCAGCATGCGCCCGGCGCCATCGAGCTCCACATCTTCCGCATAACCCACCAGCAGACGTTGCATCTTGCTGGACTGCGGATCGAAGCTGGAGAGCGACATGATCTTGGACTGGATAGGTTCCCACGCGGGCTGGGGATAAAGCAGCAGACAGCGATGCGGGTGAGCCGTCAGGACAAGATGCCCGGCGCACTGGGACAAAAGGGCGTCGCGATGCTTGCTTGGTACACCAAGCCTGCCCTTTGCATCCAGATTCAGAGACGTCGCACCGCGAAACATGAAGTCCTCTTCGTTAATACAAGGAGGGGAATTGCCGATCGCCCTTAGTTTCAACCAGCAATCCCCACAAAAACCCACATTCCTCCACTGCCGCCCACTATAGATAAAAAAAAAGACCGTTGCAAGGCCTTTTTGGTGATTTTTCCTTTTCGCTTCAAAGAGTTACGTAATTTTTATTATAAATTTTTTATCCTTTAAAACCAATAAGATAGAAAATCATCTGAAAGTAAGTTGTAAGCTCTCAGGTGCATCCCTTTCAATTAACTCAACCCCGCCCATTTGGGGAAATTCCCTCTCCCGAAGAATGCGTCTTGTCAGGCCCCGGCTTCAAGGGTTTAATCCTTACCTTGACTTTGCGCACCAGGAATGAACATGACGAATCAAAATCGACTCTGCTGGGGAATCCTCGGCGCCGCTCGCGTCAACGAACGGCTTCTCCCGGCCATTGCAGAAGCAGGCAACTCCGAACTCGTCGCCATCGCTAGCAGACGCCCAGGCGCTGCCGCCGAAACTCTTGCCAGATATGCGCCGCAACTTACCGGCGTGAGCGTGCATGAAACCCTGGAGGATCTGCTGGCAGACCACCGCGTCAAAGCGGTCTACCTGCCCATGGCAAATAACGAGCACGTCGAATGGGCCCTGAAGGCCATTCGGCAGAGAAAACATGTCCTGATCGAAAAACCGATGGCGCTCACGGTAGCAGACATCGACGCCATTGAAATCGCCGCCCGCGAAAACGGCGTGATCGCGATGGAAGGCTTCATGTATCGATTCCATCCACAGCACGCCCGCGTGCAGGAAATCATCGCATCAGGCCTGATCGGCGAGGTGCGTACCGTGCACACCCACTATTCCTTCATGATGCGTCCGGCGCGCATGTACCGTCTGGCGCAGGATGTATCACACGGAGGCGGCGCCATGTGGGATATCGGCCCCTACGCCGTCCACTCCGCCCGGCTCTGGTTCGACACCCAACCGCGCGCCGTGACTGCCATTGCCAAATACGCCGAAAGCGGTGCTGATATCACCACTAGCGGCATCATCGACTTCGGCGACGGCAGGCACGCCCGTTTCGATGTCAGCTTCGAATGCTCGCGCCAGTCCGAGTACACCCTCATCGGGACCAAGGGCGGCATCAAATGCCATGCCGCCTGGCAATTGCCGGGCGATGTGCCATTTGTCTCATGGTGGACGGATGATGGCCAGGCCTGCACCGAAAAACTGCCGGTCGCCAACCATTTCAACCTGGAGATCGAGCACTTCAGCGACTGCGTGCTCAACGGGAAGCAGCCATTACTGACCTTAGACGATGCGCGGGAGAATTGCCGCACCATCAATGCGGTACTGGAGTCAGCAGCTAGAGGACAAACGGTAAATTTACGCCGATAATCGACGGATGAGCGGAACTAGAATGAATGGCGTAAGGCATGGACCTGACCACAAAAATCTATAGCAAAACCGGCAAGGGCACGCGCGCACTTTCCACGAAGCCCAAGGGGTTGCCGACAGGAGCGCTGAAGGTACTTCCCTTGATCGACAGCAAAACCAATGCCGCTGCCGTCCTTGCAAAACTGGACAAATTTTCCGAAACGGATTTGCTACTTCTCCTGGCGCGACTCGAAAGGGACGGATATATACGCGCCATCCACGAGGAAAACTGGGGGCTGGACGAACAGAACACCGGTTACCAGACCACAATGATCGTGGAAGAGCTCACTGAAGACGATTTCTTCCGGATGGAAGAAAATGCCGAAACAGATTCCGCAACAGTTCTGATGCGTGAAGAAACCGAGCAAAAAGCCCAAGAAGCGGAACAGGCACATCTTCAGGCTGAAGCCGAAAAAGCCGCCAGACTGGAAGCCGAACGGGTAGCCCGCGAAACCGCCGAGCGCGAAGCGCGGATAAAGGAAGAAATTCGCCGCAAAGCGGAAGAGACAGCCAGATTGGAAGCGGAACGTCAGGCAAAAGAAGCGCGCCTCCGTGCCGAAGCCGAAATGGCTGCCCGGCTGGAAGCCGAGCGCATCGCCCGTGAAGCAGCAGAACACCAGGCACGCAAAGCGGAAGAAGCCCGACTCAAAGCCGAAGCAGAGGCGCGCGCGCAAGCAGAGAAAGCCGCCCTCCTTGAGGCTGAAAGACTGGTACGCGAAGCGGCGGAACGCAAGACCCGCGAAGAAGCTGAGCGTCAAGCGCGGATGGCCGAAGAAGCCAGAATGAAAGCCGAAGCCAAAGCCCGGGCCGAAGCGGAAAAAACCGCACGACTGGAGGCCGAGCGTCAGGCGCGCGAAGCGGAAGAGGTTCGTCTCAAAGCCGAAGCGGAGGCACGTGCACTGGCAGAAAAAAACGCCCGCCTGGAAGCGGAGCGTCTGGAACGCGAAGAAGCAGAACGTCAAGCCCGCGAGGAAGCAGAGGCCCGCCACAAGGCTGAAGCAGAACGCAAAATTCAGGAAGAAGCAGAACAACAAGCGCGGATAGCCGAAGAGGCTAGATTGAAAGCCGAAGCAGACGCCCGAGCGGAGGCGGATAGAATCGCGCAACTGGAAACCGAGCGCATCGCGCGCGAAGCCGCAGAGCGTCAAGCGCGAGAGGCCGAAGAAGCCCGGCTTAAAGCTGAGGCGGAGGCGCGTGCACTGGCAGAGAAAGCTGCCCGGTTGGAAGCGCAGCGGCTAGAGCGTGAAGAGGCAGAACGTCAGGCCCGCGAGGAAGAAGAGGTCCGCCGCAAGGCTGAAGCGGAACGCAAGGCACAGGAAGACGCCGAACGGCAAGTACGCATAGAGGAAGAAGCCCGACTGAAAACCGAGGCAGATGCCCGTGCCGAGGCGGAAAATACGGCGCGACTCGAGACCGAGCGCATCGCCCGGGAAGCCGCCGAACGCCAGGCTCGCGAGGCGGAAGCAGCGCGGCGCGAAGCCGAAGCTCGCGCCCAGGAAGAAAGAACAGCGCGACTCGAGGCGGAACGTATTGCGCGCGAGGCCAAGGAGCGCGAATCCCAGGAGGAGAAAGAAGCACGCCGCAAGGCTGAGGCCGAACGCAAGGCACAGGAAGACGCTGAGCGTCAGGCACGGAAGGCGGAAGAAGCGCGGCTCAAAGCCGAGGCAGACGAGTCACGCCGCCGGGCAAAGGAGGAAGCACGCTCCTTGGCGGAAGAAAAAACCAGGCAGAAGTCGGAACGCAAGGCACAGGAACAAGCCGATCGACGCGCCCGGAAACTGCGTGAGGCCATAGCAAAAAAACGCAATGCCCCGGATTCCGGCAAACGACTCGCAACCATCATCAAGGCAGTCAGCGTTTACTTGCCGGCAACCCTTATTCTTATTATTGTCGCCCTGCACTTCGTCAACCTTGCCCCGCTGGGAGGCTCCATCCAGAAAATGGCTTCGGAAACTCTGGGCGAACCTGTCAGATTCAGCGGCCTGCACGCATCGCTTTTCCCGAAACCACAACTGCTACTGTCTGGCGTGACCATCGGCACGGAGGAGGATATGAAAATCGCATCCATTCGGATCGTGCTGGCTCCTTCGACCTTATTCGACGACCGAAAGTCGGTAGACAATCTCGAAATCGCGGAAACAGCTCTCGCCACGCCCGAACTCGGTCGCTCGCAAATGTGGTTTCGGTCTTCCGCCAAATCGGGCAAGTTGAATATTGCCCGGGTGTCATTCAAGAATGTCACACTCACGATCCCGGAACTGTCACCGATCCCCTTCGACGGTCGCATCGAGCTGTTGCCGACAGGCGAGTTCGGTCCTGTCGAGCTCAACTCGGTCGATCGCAGCCTGTCCCTGCAACTCCAGCCGGAAAATGACGCCTGGAAAGTGACGCTGGATGCAAGCGGCTGGCAACCTCCATTGAGCACCTGGCTCAAATTCGACGCACTGCACGCCGAGGGTTACGCTGAAGGACGCGGGGCGCGTTTTGACAAGGTCGATGGCAGGGCCTACGGTGGTACGTTCACGGCAAAAGGCACGATAGCCTGGGCTGGCCGACCTACTGTTTCCGGAAACTTCAAAATGGAAAATTTCGAACTTATGCAAATCCTGACTGCTGCCGGCAGCACGGCCAGCATCGAAGGAAGGTTCGATATCGCCGCCTCATTCACGAGCACGTCAGAGGATGCAGGGAAATTGATGGAAGCCGCGGAAATCAGCGGCAGATTCACGGGTATCGACGGAAAGATCGGGGGCGTGGACCTGTCCAGCGCGATGCTGCCTACCAATCGGGAAAAGAGCACCCGCTTCGATAAATTGACCGGCAGCCTGCAATTGAGAAATGGACTCTATCGCTACCGCAACCTGGCACTGGAACACCAGCAATTCCGTGCACAAGGCAGTCTCGACATCCAGGATGACCAGCGCATTTCCGGCAACGTCAACGCTCAGCTGAATATCCCTTCCCGCCGTATGCAAGCCAGTTTCGGCTTGGGCGGAACCGTCGAAAATATCAGGATACGCTAGGGAAAGAGAAGCTGGCCGGTAAGCCGGGTTCTGTCGTGGACAGTCATTCCTCTAGGCCTGCGGTTACCCGCAGGCTCAAGCAACCTACCCGCTGGCAGCGCGAGCCACGCCAATGCCAGCCTATTTGGTCTTGCTCCGGATGGAGGTTACCGCGTTTCACGTCCACCGCGCCGAAGCGCGGCTTACTCGTCTCTGTGGCCCTATTCCTCGCCTCACGGCGTACGGCCGTTAGCCGTCATCCTGCTCTGCGGAGCCCGGACTTTCCTCCCCCTGTTTGCACAGGCGGCGACTGTCTGGCCAGCTTCACCGACTATTCTACCAGCTTAGGCCGCAGCAGCTTCGGCCAATCCGCGTTCGGCGGCCTTGACGGCAGCGCCCGCATCGACTTTCCAGCCTTGTGCTGACAGCACCGACTCCAGCGCCGTCAGGCAAACCTTCACATTCTGCGGCGTGGAACTGTTGCCCATCAGGCCGATGCGGAAAATCTTGCCAGCGAGATCGCCCAGGCCGGCACCGATTTCGATGCCGTGCAGATTGAGCATGTCGGCACGCACTTGCGGCTCGTTCAAGCCTTCCGGCACCACCACTGCATTCAGTTGCGGCAATCGTGACTTTTCTTCGACCAGCAACTTGAGGCCCATTGCCTCAAGACCGGCCAGCAGCGCGAGATAGTTGCGGCGATGGCGCGCCCAAGAAGCCTCCAGCCCCTCTTCGGCCAGCATCACCAGCGATTCGTGCAAGCCATAAAGCGCATTGATCGGCGCAGTATGGTGGTAAGTGCGCTTGGCCTCGGACCAGTAGCCCAACACCAGATTAAGATCCATGAACCAGCTTTGCACCGGCGTGCCGCGCTGCTTCACCTTGGCAATGGCACGCTCGCCGAAACTCACTGGAGAAAGGCCGGGCGTGCAGGACAAGCCCTTTTGGCTGCCGGAGTAGATCGCGTCGATACCCCATTCGTCCACCATCAAGGGAATGCAACCGAGCGAGGTCACGGCATCGCAAATCACCAAAGCACCGTAGCGGTGTGCGATTTCGGTCAGCAGCCTGGCATCGGATTCAACGCCGGTAGAAGTCTCGGCATGCACGAAGGCGACGATCTTGGTATCGGGATTTGCCTTGAGTGCGTCCTCCAGCTTTTGCGGGTCAACCGCGGTGCCCCAGGCATCCTCGACCAGCACCAATTCGCCGCGCGTGCGTTTCACGTTCTCCGCCATGCGGCGACCGAACACACCGTTGGAGCACACGACGACCTTGTCGCCCGGCTCCACCAGATTCACGAAGCAGCTTTCCATGCCCACCGAACCTGGCGCCGAAACCGGGAAGGTCAGCGCGTTCTCGGTCTGGTACGCATAGCGCAGCAGCGTTTTCATCTCTTCCATCATTTCGCCGAAACGCGGATCGAGGTGCCCCACGGTGGGCCGCGCCATCGCATCAAGCACGCGCTGATGGACGTCGGATGGACCGGGCCCCAGCAGGACACGCTTGGGCGGCTGAAAGGACTGGATGTGCGGTGCGCTCATGGCGACTCCCTGACTCGGAATGAGGAAAAGGGAAAGATTCTACCGTTTAATTTTCCGGAATCAACTTGAAAATTAATGAGTTATCCCGCATCGCAAAAAGGGCATTCTAGACTTTCAGTTTCCAGGCGATGCTCTGCCCCGCCCGCAACGGCACTAGGGTATCGCCGCCGAACGGCAGCGACTCCGCCACCATCCAGCTTTCGCGCACCAGCGTGATGCGATCGGTGTTACGCGGCAAACCGTAGAAATCTGCACCGTTAAAACTGGAAAAAGCTTCAAGCTTATCCAATGCACCGGCCTGCTCGAAAGCCTCGGCATACAGCTCGATGGCCGCATGCGCGGTATACATGCCGGCACAGCCACAGGCGGTTTCCTTGGCCGACTTCGCATGCGGCGCGCTGTCGGTGCCAAGGAAAAACCTGGGATTGCCGGAAATCGCGGCGGCGACCAGCGCCAGGCGATGTTCCTCGCGCTTCAGAATAGGCAGGCAGTAATGATGCGGCCGGATGCCACCGCTGAACATCGCGTTGCGGTTCATCAGCAGGTGATGCGCGGTGATGGTTGCGCCCACGTTGGCCGGCGCAGTAGCAACAAATTGTGCGGCATCGCGCGTGGTGATGTGTTCGAATACCACTTTCAAGCCGGGAAAATCGCGCGTCAGCGGAATCATGTGGCGGTCGATGAAGACCTTTTCGCGATCGAACACGTCGACGTCGGCATCGGTCACTTCCGCATGTACCAGCAGCGGCACACCGTGCTTTTCCATCGCAGCCAGCGCTGCGCGGCAATTGGCGAGATCGGTCACACCTGAATCGGAGTTGGTCGTCGCACCCGCCGGATAAAGCTTCACGCCATGCACGATGCCGCTGGCCTTTGCTGCGGCGATTTCTTCCGCACTGGTGTTGTCGGTCAGGTACAGCGTCATCAGAGGTTCGAACCTCATGCCGACGGGCAATGCCGCCAGGATGCGCGCACGATAATCCGCCGCCATCGCGGTCGTCGTCACTGGCGGACGCAGGTTGGGCATCACGATGGCACGCGCAAATTGGCGCGCGGTATCCGGCAGCACATCGCGCATCGTCGCGCCGTCGCGCAGATGGAGGTGCCAGTCGTCGGGGCGGGTAATGGTCAGGGTATTCATTCGGATTTCAATTCCAGAGCCAGTTGGTAAAGCGCGTTCTTTTTCGCGCCGGTGATATCAGCTGCCAATTTTACCGCCTGTTTCAGCGGCAGTTCAGCCAGCAATAATTGCAGCACGCGCTGCGCGTCTTCGCTCACTTCGGCTTGCGGGGCATCGGGCGCGCCTTCCACCAGCAGCACGAATTCGCCGCGCTGCCGATTGGGATCGTCCTGCAGCCAGGCTGCTGCTTCTCCCAACGGACAACGATGCAGGGTTTCGAAGGTTTTAGTCAATTCGCGCGCGATCAGGACTTTCCGCGCCTCACCCAGCGAAGCGGCCATATCCTGCACGCTTTCGATCACGCGATGCGGCGCTTCGTAGAACACCAGGGCAGCGGGTTGGTCGCGCAACGTTTCCAGCGCGCGGCGACGCTGGGCTCCCGACGCCGGCAAAAAGCCGTAAAAGAGAAAGTGCGACTGCTCGAACCCTGCGGCGGACAATGCAGTGACAGCAGCACAGGCACCGGGCAAGGGAACCACACTCAACCCCGCCTCGCGCGCCATCCCGACCAACACGGCGCCGGGATCGCTGATGCCAGGGGTTCCGGCATCCGACACCAATGCCACGGATTTCCCGGCACGCAGGTCTTCAAGAATTTTTTCGCCGGCACGGCGCTCGTTATGCTCATGCAGCGCCACCAACTTGGCCTTGATGCCCAGGTGCGTCAGCAAGTGCGCGCTATGCCGGGTATCCTCGGCGGCCACGATGTCCACCGCCTTCAACACCTCGATAGCGCGCAGGGTGATGTCCTGCAAATTCCCAATTGGCGTGGCTACCACATATAATGTGCCGCTATGACTCAACGTTATATTGCCTTCCTGATCATTTGTTGCATGCTGGCGCCCGGCGCAAAAGCCGCCGATGCTGCCCCGGCAACTCCTTCCAAATTCCCATCGGCGACCAAGATCTACAAGTCGCCGGAGGAGCGATACATCGCCAGCCAGGACTGTCTGAAAAAGGGAGATA
This sequence comes from uncultured Methylobacillus sp., assembly GCA_946481235.1. The sequence goes on from CAMLME010000025.1 coordinate 11,969, forward strand.
TCCCTTGCGCGCAAATCGCGCTCGCGGGCATCAACCCATCCTCGGCCTACGCCAAGATTCTGGAGGCGCAGATTGCCGCCAGGCGGCAGGATTTCGATACCGTGCTACGCCTGCTGATCCCGCTCCAGGCAGAGATGAATCTGCTGCCCGCGGCGCTTGCGAGTTTACACGCAACCCTGGCACTAGCCTATGAAAACCAGGGAAATGCGTTGCGCGCACTTGAGCAATTATCACAGGCCGATCTTTACCTTGAAGCCCCTGAGGCCATTGCGGCCAACCAGCAGCATATCGTTCAATCCCTGACCGGCCTGTCGAAAGACACATTGCTGGAAATGCGTGGCGAAAGCGCCGATACGGCAGTTCAGGGCTGGATCGATCTGGCGATCGCCATCGCGCATTCCGAGCAGCCTGATTCTGCGCTCGTACAATGGCGTCAGGCTTATCCAGACCACAGCGCCGACGTGGCAGCATTGGGGACCCTGGCCGGAACAGCGCCTGTCAATTCCGGCCAAAAGCCGCTCACCGGCAAGATCGCTCTACTGCTGCCGATCGACACCCCTGCTTTCGCGTTTGCTGCCGAAGCGGTACGGAGCGGCTTCATGGCGGCACAGAAAGCTGCGAACAGCCCGGCGGAAATCATCATTTATCCGACCCATGGCCTCAAAAACGAAATTCCGACGCTTTATCGCCAGGCCATTGCAGAAGGCGCGCAATATGTCGTTGGCCCGCTAACCCGCGGGGAAGTCGCGGGATTGCTGGAGCCGGATCTCATCCAGGTACCGACCATCGCGCTCAATGTGCTGGATGAGCCATCCACAACACCGGCAAAACTGATTCAGTTCGGCTTGCCGGTCGAAGAAGAAGCCATGCAGTTGGCCAAGACAGCCCGCGAGCAAGGCATGCAAACGGCGGTAATCGCGACGGCGAATACTCCCCTCGGCAAACGCATGGCCCAGTCGTTTGCCTCCGAGTGGACGGATCAAGGCGGCGTTGTCGTACTCCAGGCCGAGTTCGACGAACAGTCCAATCTCCTGGAATTCAAATCGCAAATCGCCGTCGAACGTGCCGACATGATTTTCCTCGCCGCGAATGCCGAGCAAGCCCGATGGATTCGCCCCTACCTCAATCAGGCTACGCCGACCTTCGGGCTCTCGCACATTTATGACGGCAACCCTGCAAATCCCGAAAACGCAGCCCTCACCGCGATCCATTTCGTCGATATGCCGTGGTTGATCGACCCCAGCGATGCGAGCTACGCCTCTTATCGCACAGCTTCTGCCGAGCTTCCGCCGAATGCGCAGCGCTGGTTCGCTGTGGGCGTCGATGCCTGGAGCATACTTTCCGCGCTTGCCGGGAGTTCAGCAGAAAAATTGCGGTTGCGGGGACTGACCGGCACCATCGCCCTACATGAAAATCGCATGCAGCGCGAATTGCCGATGGCGCAATTCCGTAACGACGGAATTGCACTGGAGTAATCCGGATGAGCAATGACGGCAGTGCCGCCGAACAGCTGGCTGCCACCTATCTGCAACAAAAAGGGCTGAAACTGCTCGAATCGAATTACCGTTGCCGATTCGGCGAGATCGACCTGATCATGCGCGACGGCAAGGAAATCGTTTTCGTCGAAGTCAGGTTGCGCAGCAATGCTTTTTATGGCGGGGCAGGAGCCAGCATTACGAACAGCAAGCAACAAAAATTGACCCGCACAGCGGAGCATTACCTGATGCAGCATGGCTCGACACCCTGCCGTTTTGACGCGGTCCTGATGGACTCGTTGTCATTGAACAATCTAACCTGGCACAAAAACGCTTTCGAGGCGACCTGAACACCACAATGAATCTGATACCACGCATCATCGGCCATTTCGAGGAAAGCGCGCAGCTCAAGCTTGTCAGCGCCGACCTGCTTGCCCCCGTCATCGCCGAGGCCGCCGCGATGATCGTGGCAGCCTTTCTCGACGACAAGAAAGTACTCGCCTGCGGCAATGGCGGCTCAGCAGCACTGGCGCAGTATTTCACAGCCCGCATGCTGAACCGCTTCGACATGGAGCGCCCAGGCCTGGCGACCATCGCACTTTCTGCAGACAATTCCACGCTCACATCGATTGCCAACGACTCCAATTTCTCGCAGGTATTTTCGAAGCAGATCATGGCTCTCGGCCAGCCGGGCGACATATTGCTGGCGATGAGCACCAGCGGAAATTCGCAAAACGTACTGGAAGCAATGTCGGCCGCACACGAGCGCGGCATGAATGTCGTCGCGCTCGGCGGCGGCGACGGCGGCAATCTCATGGAACTTTTGGGTGCGCAGGACATTCATATCGGCGTCCCCCATGAAAATACCGCTCGTGTTCAAGAAGTGTATCTACTTATCCTGCACTGCTTGTGCGATTCCATCGATTGTATTCTGCTAGGAGTTGAATAAATGGCACGCTTATTAAAATTACTAATACTGGCTGTCTCGCTCACTACCGCACTTAATGGTTGCGTTCCCGTCATTGCCGGAGGCGCGGCGGCAGGAGGCTTGGCGGCGGCCGACCGCCGTACTTCAGGTGCCTATGTGGACGATGAAGGAATCGAATGGAAGGCGCTTACGGAAATTGAAAAGCAGCTGCGCAACAAGATTCATGTCAACGTCACCAGCTTCAATCGCAATGTATTGCTGACTGGCGAAGCACTGGATGAAGAAACCAAAAAGCAGGCCGAATCGATTACCAGGGAAATCGCCAATGTACGCAACGTCACCAACGAATTGCAGGTTGGTCTCGCCAGCGCAGTGACCGACCGCAGCCGCGACAGCTATCTGACCTCACTGGTCAAGGGCAAAATGTACAAGGAAAATCGCTTCCCGCCGAACTACGTCAAGGTTGTGACGGAAGACTCCGTGGTTTATCTGATGGGTATGGTCACGCGGGCAGAAGCGGATGACGCGGTAGATATCGCGCGCAGCATTGACGGTGTGGAGAAAGTAGTCAAAGTCTTCGAATACGTCATCGTCGAGGAATAGCGGACTGCTATAATTCGCTTTTTAAGCATTAACGATCAGCGAATCATGAGTGACAGTATCGAAATTATCATCGAAGGCCTGACCCGCGCAGGAAAACCGTTTCGCCCGAGCGACTGGGTAGATCGCATGTGCAGCACGTACGCCACGTTCGGGCCCGACCGGAAGCTGCGTTATTCGCCATATCTCAAACCGCGCCTGTTGAACGGCGTACGATGCCTGGCTGTGGATATGAAGCTGAAGGACGTCAACCCGGAAGGGTTCGCGCAATTGATGCATTTTGCGGAAGAAAACCAGCTGAACATGAAGGACGCTTCCGGAAACGACATTCCAGTTCCAGCAGCCTGACGTTAAATGAACCTGCTTTGCGCAGGTTCACTTACCCGAAACGATGCGCTCCATTTGCTTGCGTGTCATCAGCCCGCGCTGCATTTTAGCCAGCTTGCCTTGCGGGTTATAGATATAAGTCGTTGGCAGGATGTCTGCCGAACCGAATTGCCGTATTGTTTTTTCATCGCCAAGCACGATCGGGTATGAGATTAGATTATCGTCAACGAATCTGCTTACTTCCTGCTCATTCTGATAATCAATCGCGACACCGATGACGACTACGTCCTTGCGCTTGTCGTGCAGGGCAATAAGATCCGGAATTTCTTCCAGGCAAGGCGGACACCAGGTCGCCCAGAAGTTAACCAGTACCCACTTGCCTTGATAGTCGGATAGCGCATGGATCCCACCGGAAGTGTCCTTAAGATTGAAGCCCTCGGCAGCCTGTGTCGGCAAGACGGCAACGGTAAGCAGCCCCAGAAACGAAAGCAGGCGAATAAGACGCGCCTCCGAAGTCAGTTCGTAAAATTTTTCGAGCCAATTCATGGCGCCAGACCTGTTCAAAATCATCGGCATGAGTTTAACATTAAGGATTCGGCAGATAGACTTCACTTAACCGGGTTTTTTCGATAGGATAGCGACAAAGCCTTTCAGGGCTGCTTCAATTACGGCCTCAAAACCGCTGAACGCCTTAATCACACAGAATTAAATCAACGAGGTTCAACATGAGCGAACATATTGTGCATATTAGCGATGACGCCT
>CAMLME010000026.1 GCA_946481235.1 uncultured Methylobacillus sp.
CCGGCCTGGCATCCCAGTTCCTTCAATGCCAACCTGAAGAAATCGGCGGAAGGCTTCCCGATGATAGTGGTCTGCGTGCCACTGGCATACTCCAGTCCGTGGATAAAACCGCCGATATCCATCTGCAGGCCTTGCTCGGTTTGCCAGAACCGGTTCTTGTGGATCGCAATCAATTTTGCGCCACGCATCAGGCTGTTGAACACATCATTCAGGAGATCGTAGGTCCAGCCTGACCCAATGTCTCCCACCACGACAACCTCTGCATCCTTTTCCGATATTCGGAACTCAGCGAAATCCTTTTTCACATCCTCTCCCAGCAGAAGGCGGCAAATTGGGCTGCCAAGTTCGCGCAGGTAACGCACGGCCGCTTGCGGGGCGCTGATGATCTCCTGCGGTGGAATGTCAAAACCCAGCGTGTTCATTTTTTTCGCCAAGGAACCGAGCGACAAGGTGCTGGTATTTGTGATGAAACGGCACGGCATTCCGCTTGAACGGATTTTCGCTACAGCCTCCACAGCACCTTCTATCGGTTGCGAACCGATATATAGCACCCCATCGAGATCGAATAGCAGGCCTTTTACATTTAGTTTTCTCATCACACTCCCCTCAAGAAACAAACGAGTGCCAAGGCGATAGAATAGTCGGACACCGTGATGGCCAATCTGTAACAGTCGCAATTGCCATACGTAAAATGTCGATGGAGCTGATACACATCCCTGATCAAATGTTTGACCGGTACATTACAAAACATTCCACTCCCGGAAGATATTTTTGTATAAACAATGCTATTTCAGATAAGGTAATGACCATGATTGATTACCACTTCAGCATGTCAAAATTTTCGTTCGTTATTATTCTTGCAGCAACGCTGGCAGGGTGTGCCGGAGGGTTGAGCAGTCCAAATGTATCAGACACCACGACAAAGCTGGCCTTTATCGAGGTCTCGAGAAATACGCAAAAATCGCAAAGCGATTGCCCCGTCACAGTGAGAATCAGCAATAGAACGAAAATCGACTGGGACGGTGCCAGCTATCATCTGGTGATGCACAACCGTAATGGCGTAACGATAGGCAAGCTATTGGGCTCACCGCGAAAAAGCGCCAAGGCTGGAGGCAATCTGGTCGATACCAACCAGGTGCTGGGAGCGAAATGCGAACAGATAGCTGGCACTGCGCTGGTTTATTTTGGCTATTATCCTGTCGGCAAAAAACAGGTTTCAGTGCATAACGTCAATGTCCAGATCCGGGTCAAATAAGCATCAGGCCGGGGTGGCAGCACTTTCGGTCAGAAACTGCAAATTGGCCAGGTTGGCATAAAGCGCATTGACACGCATCAGTTCGGCGTGAGTACCGATATCGACAATGCGCCCATGATCCATGACTGCGATGCGGTCTGCTCCCTGCACCGTGGCAAGCCGATGCGCAATAATCAGCGTCGTGCGATTCTGCATCAACCTTTCCAGTGCCAGTTGGACCATCTGCTCGCTGGCAGCATCGAGGGCACTGGTAGCTTCATCCAGCAACAGGATGGGGCGATCCGCCAGGATGGCACGGGCAATCGCGATGCGCTGGCGCTGCCCGCCTGACAGGCGCACTCCCCGCTCTCCCAGAAACGTTTGCATCCCATCCGGCATCCGCGCAATGAACTCCGTCGCGCAAGCCATTTCGCAGGCCGTCATTACTTCTGCCTCACTGGCATCAGGCCTGCCATAACGCACATTCTCGGCAATGCTGGCCGCGAAAATGACGGGATCCTGCGGTACCAGGGCAATCCGCGACCGAACCTCCTTGGGGTCAGCCAAACGGATATCGACGCCATCAATGAAGACGCCGCCATGCTGCGGGTCGTAATAGCGCAGTAATAACTGGAATACCGTGGTTTTCCCGGCGCCGGAAGGGCCTACCAGCGCGAGTTTTTCACCGGGCTGCGCATTGAGCGTGAACTTATGCAGGGCCGGCGTATCCAGGCGAGAGGGGTAATGGAAAGTGACGTTATCGAATGCAATAGCGCCCGCTGCCGGCATTGGGAAATGGACCGGATTCTCCGGAGTAGAAATGTCGGGTTCGGTCGCCATCAGCTCCATCAGTCGTTCGGTCGCGCCTGCCGCGCGCTGCAAATCGCCGATGACTTCCGAAATCGTACCGACACCGACGGCCATCATCACCGCATAAAAGATAAATGCCGACAACTGTCCGCCGGACAAGCGGCCGGCCACCACATCGTGCCCGCCAACCCAGAGAATGAAACCGATGGCCCCGAACACCAGCAGGATCACCGCGGCCATCAGCGACGCACGTTGAAAAATGCGACGCACACTGGTGGCGAATACTGCTTCAACGCGATCACCGAATAACTGCCGGTCCTGCGATTCATGACCATAGGCCTGCACCGTGCGGATTTCATGCAGCGCTTCGTCGATGTAGGCCCCGACATCGGCAACGCGATCCTGGCTGGCACGTGAAAGCTTGCGTACGCGCCGACCGAAGAGAATGATGGGACCAAGTACCAATGGGACACCCAGCAATACCAGCCCGGTCAGCTTGGGACTGGTAATGAGCAGCATGATCAGTGCGCCTATCATGTTGAGGGCGTTGCGCAATGCCATCGAGATGGACGAGCCGATGGCATTTTCCAGCACCGTCGTATCGCTGGTCAGGCGGGATATCACTTCGCCGGTGCGCGTCACTTCATAAAAGCCGGGCGAGAGCTCCAGCAGATGATTGAAGACCGCACGCCGGATATCGGCCGTCACGCGCTCACCTATCCACGACACGTAATAGAACCGGATGAAGGTCGCCGCAGCCATCACGGCAATGACGATCAACATGCCGAGTAGCGCCTGATCGAGCAGCGCCGCGTTATTCGCAGTCAAGCCATGATCAATGACTTTCTTGAGCCCCTGTCCAAGCGCCAGGATGCTGGCGGAGGCCACGATCAAGGCCGCTGCGGCAATGACAATTTGACGGCGGTACGGCTTCAGAAAGGCGATGATGCGGCTCAGCTGTCGGATGTCGCGGGATTTTGGTCTGTTACGGGTATCATCCATAAATACAAAGCTACCACGTTTCAGAACCGCACGCAGGAGGCGGCTGTCTGAGAGATTATCCGGAGCTAATACAACATCATGAAACCACTTTTGCCGATTCTGATCATTGCCTCTTTGCTCACCGCATGCGCCACCACGCCTGAAGAGAAACGCGCCAACGCCGAGCGCGAGGCGAACCGCCTCAAGCAGACCTACGGCCAGACCTGCGAAAGCCTGGGTTACCAGCCGGAGACGAACAAGTGGCGGGATTGCTTACTGGAGCTTGAAAACCAGCGGCTGATGCAGCAACAGATGATGATGGATCGCATGAATTGGTATTACCCCGGCTATTACTCACCTTTTTATTACACCCCGCTCTGCCATCGTCATGGCGGCAGAGTCGTCTGTCATTGACCCTCCCTGCCCGGATTGACTGCGGTATAGTTGCAGCGATCAACCACAGGAGGCTCCATGCCTACTGACATCCTGATCGCCGGCTGCGGCGATCTTGGCAGCGCACTCGGGCAAGACCTTGTCGCACGCGGCCATCGCGTCGCGGGATTACGCCGTAGCAATTCGCCATTGCCGGGAGGCATTCGCACGCTGCACGCCGACGTCACCCAGCCGCAAACACTGGAGCACCTGGCCGAACTGCGCCCGGCGATTCTCGTCTACAGCGTCGCCGCAAACGCCCAGAACGATGAAGACTACCGCGCCCATTACGTCGATGGACTACGCAATGTATTAGCCGCATTGCAGAGCTCCCGCAGCCTGCGTCATGTCTTTTTTGTTTCCAGTACCCGCGTCTACGGCCAGCCTTCCGAAGCTATCCTGAATGAAGACATGGTGGCAATTCCCACGGATTTTGGTGGACGGCGCCTGCTGGAAGCCGAAGCGCTGCTGGAAACCACATCCTGTCCCGGTACTGCATTGCGACTTTCAGGCATTTATGGGCCAGGCCGATCACGCCTGATCAAGCTGGCCTCTACCCCATCCGATTGGCCTGCACAGAACATCTGGACCAATCGTATTCATCGCAACGATGCGGCCGCATTCCTGTCATTTCTGATCCTACGCGTTCTTGAACAGGAGCCGATAGCGGGACGCTACATCGTCACTGACAGCAAGCCGGCTCCGCAACACGAGGTCTTGCGCTGGCTGGCGACACAGATGGGAGTTGATAACATCGCCGTGGCGGACCCTCCGATCAGCGGCGGCAAAAGACTCGACAATACACGCATGCTGGCGACCGGATTTACGCTCCGTTACCCGGACTACCGGGCAGGATACGCAAATGAGCTGCAGGAATACCTAGCGTCGACGAGAACCTCATGAACACCATGCTTTCTGCGCCTGACGACTCCGCCATCAGTCATCTGGCCGCTTGCGATCCGGATTGGGCATCCTTGATTGCCCGCATCGGCCCGTGCGGCCTGAGGCCACGCCTGGAACGCGAGCCCTATGAAGCTCTGGTGCGTGCAATCGCGTATCAGCAACTTCATGGACGAGCAGCAGAAGCCATCCTGGCAAGATTCCTGGCCTTATATTCGACGTCAACCTTTCCCTCCCCGGCCGAAGTGCTGGCAACAGAAGAAAGCGTGCTGCGCAGCTGCGGCTTTTCCGCCTCCAAGATCGCTTCCATCCGCGGCATTGCGCAAGGTACGCTGGACGGCCTGGTGCCGGCACTTGCAATGGCGACGACTCTTTCCGATGATGAATTGATTGCACGTCTTGTCACCTTGCGCGGTGTCGGCCGATGGACGGTGGAAATGTTCCTGATGTTCGCCCTCGGCCGTCCAGACGTTCTTCCGACGGACGACTTCGGCGTACGCGAGGGCTGGCGGGTACTGAAAAAACTGCCGGAACAGCCCAAACCCAAAGTGCTGGCGGAAATCGGCCGCGCCTGGAGCCCTTACCGCTCCACTGCCGCCTGGTACCTGTGGCGCGCGGCCGAGGAAGCAAAAATGACCGCCGCAAAGTACAAGAATCCGGTTGCCTGACTGCACATCAACCTTTCGTCGGCACAAATGCTCCGTTTGTCAGCTTTTGTTTTCCTTATATTGAAACTCTGCAAATAATGCGATTGAACTTTGCGCCCATCCATGGGCGAGGAAGATTCAATAATTAATGGCAAACCCATCGAAAGGTGGGGACGCAAAGTCACCGGTCTAAGGGGATTTCCTATGACAGCGGGATTGCCGGGCTCGGAGTTTCCAACTTCCGATCTCGTCAGACCAATGAACTGCATCCCTTTCGCCCGACCATTTGCCTACGACGATTTCATTCGCATCAGGCGCTTTCATCATGCCCGATGACTGTTTGGAGAGGGAACGTATCATGACCGATCATTACATTCATCCGAGCCAGTTATGCATCGGACTCTATGTTCATCTTGATCTAAGCTGGATGAACCATCCTTTCACTTTTGGTAACTTCAAGATCACGAATAAGGAGCAGATCCAGAAGATTCGTGAGCTCAACCTGGACAAGATACGCTACGACCCATCACGCAGTGACTATGAGCCGCTTCCGCTGAACGTGCCCGTCCAAGCCGCCAAGCCTGAACCCGAGGCGCCCATCGAAAGCACACCCATCAAAGTCCAGGAACAAGTGGTTGAAGCTCCGCGCCCCCCGCGCACGCCCCAACAACGTTCCGAACGACTCAAGCAGTTGAATACAGTCATCCGTTCCTGCGAGAAGGCATTCGTGCTGGATGCGCACATGGCACGCGACTTGGTGCGCAACCTTGCCACCAAACCAGAGAGCACGCGCAAAACCGCTGAGGCAATGGTAAACAACCTGGTAAATTCGGCGATTACCGAATCCGATGTTGTACTGCATGCCATCAGTGGAAACAACTCCGCCTCCGACGACTACGTGCACGCGCTTAATGTCACCGTCCTGTCTCTGATGCTGGCGAAGTCGCTGGATATGACCGACACCTACGCGCGTGAACTCGGCATGGCAGCACTGTTCCACGACGTCAGCAAAAACGAGATTCCACGTCACAAATCCTTCATCGACCAGCATTGCGAAAATAGCGCCCGCATGGCCAAGGACGCCGGCCTGTCGGACAGTGCCGTGCGTATCATCATGCAGCACCATGAGCATGTGGATGGCACCGGATTCCCCAAGCATCTGGTTGCGGCTCAAATCGACCCATTGGCCAAAGTGCTGGCCATCGTCAATGCCTATGACAATCTGTGCAATCCATTCAACCCGCTGACGGCGATGACCCCTTACGAAGCGCTGGCGCATATGTATGCCACCGATCACAACAAATACGATGCCACGATACTGAAACTGCTCATCAAGATGTTGGGCGTCTACCCACCAGGCAGTGTGGTTCAGCTTTCAAACGGAACCTATGGCATCGTCATGACCGTCAACCCGCAAAAGCCGCTGCTGCCGCTGGTTCGTATCCATCACCCTTCCGTTGCGCGTGAAACACCGGTAGTGATCGATCTCAGCGAAGAAAACAACATTGGCATCAAGAGGTGTTTGCGTCCTTCACAATTGCCGAAGGATATTTTCGAATACCTGCGGCCATGCAAGCATGTCAGTTATTACTTCATGGACAAAAAACAGATGGATCAACCGCTGCCCGGGACAATTCCGGCAGCAGTGCAGCAGCAGTCCGCTCCTCCCATGATGGCCGCCCAAGCCCAGTAGTTCTGACCTAAATCTCCTCCCTCCACTCCCCAAGGCAATACGCACGCGTCTTGCCACGGGGATTTTTTTGATCCTGTTGCCGGGCAACATTCCAACCTATTGTTGTTCAAGAGGCTGGATTCGAATGACTGCTATATCACTTACTATGCGTTAACCATTTCCTGAACAGGTATCGCGCCGAAAGCTCCCGTATACTATTTCATCAAGATGCAAACGTGCATGTGGGAGTCGAATGCTGTTGGATAACAAAACCCTGCTATTTTCCCTGATGATGATGAGCGGCATGATGGCGATCAGCCTGAGTCTCGTGTCGCGACAAGGATCACGCGAGGGACTATCCGGCTGGTCAGGTGCATTGGCGCTGGAATCGCTGGTCTGGATGCTAGTGCTTTCGCGCGGCACCATTCCTGACTTCTATTCGATTTTTGTCGCCAATGTATTGATGGTTACGGCGCAAGCGATGAAGTTGGCCGCTATCCATGCGTTCCGCAAACTGGATTTCCCGAAAGCTCAGTGGCTGATACCGATCGCTTTAGCCATCATCCTATTTTTATGGCTACCCTATGACGATGCCCGCCATCGCCTTGCCATAAGCAGTTTCCTTCTGGCCGCTCAATTCATTCTGATTCTTCGTGTATTGTGGCCTGACGAGGAGTCACGCGCCGGAAATGCCTGGAGGATGCTATTCGGCTCCATGCTGCTGATCGTCCCTCTGCTGGCATTGCGAGCGTTTGCCAGTTTATTCGGTACGGCTGAATTTGCGACGCCGCAATCCCCGATTGCCCCCAACCTGGTTCAACTCATAGTATTCGTAGGCGTGATAGCGTTAAACCTGCTTGGCTCGATGGGGTTCATCCTGATGATCATGGAACGCGGCGACAGAGAAATACGCAAGCTCGCCATGACCGATTCGCTCACCCACGTAATGAATCGCCGCGCCTTCCTGGACCTGGCAGAAAAACAGATCGCCGCCGCGCATCGCCAGCGCCAGCCTTTGGCGCTTCTGATGATAGACATCGACCATTTCAAGCAAGTCAACGATAACTACGGCCATCCTGCGGGCGATACGGTTCTGGTGAGGATCACCGAACTGCTGGGCGCGCAATTACGCAAGCAGGATGTCATTGGTCGCTATGGCGGAGAGGAATTCTGTGTACTGCTGCCTTCCACCAACCAAGCTGGCGCGATCGCGCTTGCCGAAAAGCTTCGCCGCGTAGTGGAGTCCACTCCTATGCAGCTCGGCAAGCACCGCGTGCCCGTGACGATCAGTCTGGGCGTCGCCGCCTGCAATACGGTCTGCGAGGAGTGCCATCCGGATTTTGACGCCTTGCTGCAGGATGCCGACAGAGCGCTATATCTGGCAAAGAGCAAGGGCCGCAACCGCACCGTACCACTCAGCCTTGGTTGCGTTACCCAGCAGTCGGTTCCCGGCTGAGCTGCCTCAGAATGGCAGAAACAAGGCGGTCGCGAGGCCCTGCGCCACGCGCGTAATCATGCGCTGGGTTTTTTCCGCCAAGGTGATGGAGTACACATCGAGCCGTCCGATGATCTTGCCGAACTCGCGCTCGAATGTCAGGTTACGTTCATTTTCATGCTGTTCGTTGGTCAGCAGATAAAGCCGGCCTTTATCGTCATGCGCATTGGAAAGCTTCCACGCGGCAATCTCGACATTGCGTGCCGCGTTATAAACATTCTGCGGATCGATGTTGTCCGTCAGGTAGAACTCGGCCTTACCGCCATGTGCCTTGATCAGCATGGTTTGCAAACCGACGATAAACGGCAGCACGCGATCTCCGGCATATTCCGGCTTGAAGGCCAGATGAATGGCATCGGTACCCTGTGCCTCATTGATCGCCTTGAATTTCCAGCCATGCGCGCCCTCGAACACCCAATCGACCATTTCCTCGGCAGTGCCTGACGTGCTTTTCCGGAGTTCGCGCGGATTGCGCTTATAGAGCTTGGTCATCAAAAGGCGCAGACTAGCAGTGTTTTCGCGCATTTCGACATCAGCCATGCGGTCAAGATCGGATTTGCCAAATTGGCTGAAAGAGCTGCGGTCGGTATGCTGAGGTACTGACTTGCCATTAAGGGGAGGGGCCGAGGCTGCACACGCAGTAAGCTGGATGATTAAGGCGATTACGGCAAGTCTGGCGTATATAATTTTTGATCTCCCCTTTTGTTCGAATTGTATTGCCTTTCGCTTCAGATTTGTAAAACTCGGCACAAAACACGCCACCACAACTATTGGTTAGAATTGCCAGCTCATCACCACTTTCCCCAAGGCAAGTTATGAAGCAATGGATTTGTACGGTTTGCGGTTACATTTACGACGAAGCACAAGGTGATCCTGAGCATGGCATTGCCGCCGGCACCCGTTGGGAGGATGTGCCCGACACCTGGACCTGCCCCGATTGCGGTGTAGGCAAGCGGGATTTCGACATGGTTGAATTCGAGTAGAGAACATCTCCTCTTAGAAGCGATTTTCAGCTCGCTTCCGCCTCATCCACCGCCTGTGATTACCGATTACTCGCATCCATCGCCATATATTAATACTTTCTGATATACTTATCCTAATATGTATTTAGAGGGTTGTGATAATGAATTCGCCTATCATTGAACAAGACCAGGATGCCTCTCTTTACCAAAAGCGCATCCCTATCTACACCCGTACGGTCAAAGGCAAGTTCCGTAATTTCAAGACTGGGGTTCTGCTTCTCGCCTACGCGGTCTATTTCCTGTTGCCATGGCTACCGTGGGAGCGTTCCAGCGGTGCACAACAGGCCATCATGTTTGACATGGTATCCAGGCGCTTCTTCATCTTCGACCTCGTCGTTTACCCGCAAGACATTTTCCTGCTTTCCCTGCTGCTTTTCATTGCCGCCACCCTGCTCTTCTTCGCCACCGGACTGATCGGCCGCGCCTGGTGCGGCTATTTCTGCTTCCAGACCTTGTGGACCGATGCGTTCATGCTGATCGAACATATCATTCAGGGCGAGCGGCCGGCACGCATGCGATTGGCCAAGCAACCGTGGACGAGCATGGAAAAGATACTCAAGATCGGCGGCGCGCGCAGCCTGATGATGCTGCTATCTTTCTGGACAGCTTTTACCTTCGTGGCCTATTTCAACCACACGCCGGAATTCCTGTGGCGATTCTTTGGCGGCGAGTCGGTTTCAACTGCCTATTTCTCGGTGTTGGTATTGACGGTTTCGACCTTCCTGGCTGGAGCGCTTGCGCGAGAACAAGTGTGCGTCTATATGTGCCCCTATGCACGATTCCAGAGTGTCATGTACGAATCGGATACGCTGATTCCCGCATATAACGCGAAACGCGGCGAAGGGACTGCAGGCCGTATCGCCGCCAAATCCGGCGTACATACCCTCGATGAACGTCACGCCAAAGGCCACGGCGACTGCATCGACTGCGGCTATTGCGTGCAGGTCTGCCCGACCGGCATCGACATACGAAATGGCCTGCAGTATCAATGCATATCCTGCGGCCTCTGTATCGACGCCTGCAATACCATCATGGATTCGCTAGGCTGGGAGCGCGGCCTGGTCCGCTACGACTCCGAACGCAACCTGAACAGTCCCGAGCCGCAGAAACCGCACTTGAACTTCATGCGACTCAAGGTACTCGGTTATGCGATTGCGCTGGCAATCATGACTGGTGTGCTGGTTTCCTACTTCGTGACACGATCCGATTTCGAGCTGCGCATTGCGCAATCGCGCCAGCCCCTTTTCATCACGCTTTCCGATGGAAAAATCCGGAACCGTTACGAATTACACATTGTCAACAAGACGCAAGAGGATGAGAATTACCTTATCAAAGCGGAAGGCATTCCTGCCGCAGCCATGAATGTTGGCAACATCCCCAACCCCGTAACCATTCATGCCGGCAAGGACTTGAGGATACCGATCAAGGTCGATCTCGACCCGGCTGACGCAGGAAAAACGCGAAACTTCGAGTTCATCGTGGTTCCGCAATCGGCACCAGACGCAGCAGAGATACGGCGAGTCAGCTTCGACCAGCAGCACTGACCGAAATGCGCCATCGCCGACGGTCAGGTTTTCGGAGATGTGTGTATGGAAATCACTACCTATCGCGACCAAGCTTTCGCCAGTGAAACCCGCTTCCTTCCTGGCGCGATTTACAACCTGGCGATGACGCTGCTGTCACATGCCGGAGCGGATCAGTTATTCGTCCCGATACGCTCCATGCAATACCTCGCCATCATCGATCACGAGGAATTCGTGTTCATCGATGGCGAGCGCAAATGCTGGATCGACATTGCATGGAGGAATTTCAGGCCGCAGGCTCGCACGTCACTGGAAGACCCGGTGCAATATGAAGCGGTTTACTACCGTCTGGAATCCATCGACTGGATGCGCCGGTTGCAGGGCGAGTTTCCACTGGCATTGCGCCAGTTCGCCGACAAAGAAAAAAAGCCGGATACGCCGGCGCGCGTGCTCAAATTTCGGACACCGGGCAAACCTTAGTCGTCCTCTCCCAATTCGGGATCCCAGCCCTGCTCTCGCCCGGCACTCATCGCGGCGGCATAGATCTTCGTGTGCTTTTCGCGCAACTCCTGCGGCAGATTGCTGGGCAAATGGGCGTACGGCTCCCAGGCGGCATACACCTTCTCGTACAGATTCTGCATCTGCGCGGCATTCCAGCCCACACAGGTTTCGCTTTCGGGAATGAATCCGAACAGCCAGCCATCCATGACGATGCGACCAAGATGGGTCATACCGCCATTGGTGTCGTGATCTACCCCTACATATGTTTCCATTATTTTCCTATCGAGTGAGTCCGGCATAGAGCAATGGCAGCTTTTCCGGCAAACGCTCTACATGATCCACGACCATGTAGTTTCGAGCGCCGAAAATGCGCGACACATACTGGTCGGCGCGTGGATCGAGACTCATGCAGTATGTGATGATGCCGGAACGGGAGAGTTCTTCCACGGCTTTTTTCGCATCGTAGCGTAGATACTGCGGATCGCGTACGTCCACATCGGCAGGTTCGCCGTCGGTAATCACGATCATCAGCTTTTTCGATGATTTCTGCTGGCGTAGATAATGTCCGGCATGCCGCATCGCAGCGCCCATGCGGGTGGAAAGCTGTCCGCTCATGCCGGCCAGTCTCGCCTTCGGCTTTTCGTCATAGGCCTGGTCAAAATCCTTGAATTTCAGATATTGCACGTCATGCCGGCCATCAGACGAGAAGCCGTGAATCGCGAACGGATCGCCAACCTTGCTGATCGCGTCGGCCAACAGCACCGTGGCCTGGCGCGTCAGATCCAGCACGGAAAAGTCCTGCCCTGTTACCTTGTCGTTGGTCGACTCGGAAAGGTCAAGCAAGACCATCACCGAGATATCCCGCACCTTGCGCACCGAGCGCATCATGATGCGCGGGTCGGGCTGCAAGCCCATGCGCATGTCGATCACGCTGGCAATCGCGGCGTTGATGTCGATGTCATCACCGTCTTCCAGCTTGCGGATGCGTGTCACCCCCTGCGGCTGCATCGCATCGAGCAGGTATTTCATGCGCGAGATCAGCCGCTTGTTCCGGGAGGTAATGTCATCAATGATTTGCAGATCGCCCGCCTTCGCCCGGCGTTCCAGCACCGTCGCCCACGCCGGACGTTCCAGCTGAATCTGGTAATCCCATTCCGAATAATGGAACGGCTCGGAGATCGGCTCCTTGCCTTCCATTTCGTTGAAGGAAACACCTAGGTCCTCATAAGGGAACAACTCGCTACCAAGCACCCAGATTTCCTGTGCGTCATCGCCGGCCAGTTCGGTATCAATCTCGTTGGCCATTTCCATCACGCTGACGTACTTGCGTACCTGCTGCACATGGTCGTAGCCGGCTGCCTGCGCGCTATCGAAGTCGAATTCCTCGAATTGCCAGAAATAGCGGTTGTCATCACGGTATGGCGCCGTCAATACATCGCGGCGCGGGCTAAAGCCCAGTTTCTTTTCCTGCAGGGCATGCGTCAGCTGTACGCCGATCTCCCAGGAAGTGAGATTGGTATCCAGCCTGTCCTGGTATGACTTGAACAGAGCGCGACCTCGAGCAATCCAGGCGTCGTCATCGACATAGGTATCGTCCAGCAGCGCACGTGCCAGACGATTGAAGTAATCGCCAGCAGAGTCTCCCTGATCCGCCTGCACATGCTGGAACAGGCTCGCCCAAAGTTGCTTCAGACCGGGGAACTGGCGGATCGCCAGCGTTTCGACGCGTGCATCCTCGATGAGGCCTATGACCGCCATCTGCAAGGTATTCAGCCCTTCGGCAGATAAAGGCTCCCTGGTATAGACGAGGTGCGCGGCACAATGCGCGGCTGCAGCACGATAAATTTCCAGCCCCGAAACTTCGCCAAAACTATCGTAAGCATCCGGCAGATGCAGCAGGTAATCCTCGATAAAAGGCTTGTAGCCTTCGCGGTTCTCGAAATCGCCGGAGGTCGGGCGCATGAAGAAGTCGCGCGCCCACAAGGCACGGAGATACATGTTGATACGGCGCTGCACATCGACGAAGAGCGTGCCCTTGCGCTCTTTTTGCAGCATCGCCAGCGATTCCTTGGACTCGAGCCCGAAGTAACGCACCTGCTCCTCGTAATTGGTGCGATGCGCATGCGCGCCCCAGTTCGCCCAGCGGCGCAGCCCACCCAGCGTGAGATTGGCGAACAGCACATCCAGCTTGCCCAGCATCGGGCGCAGCCCTCGCGGAGCCTGCGCCAACAGTACATTGAGCAACTGCAGGTAACCGCGGAACAACGCGTCATCGCCCAGTCGGCGGGCAGCCGTCGGAGCGGAGGCGATGACCATTTCCAGCACCGAGCCGGAGGTCTTGGAGGCCATCATCATGGTGGTCTGCACCAGCTCGATGACCGCGTCTTCACCAATCTCGCGGGCAATTTCCGGTGCCGACTGGATGAAGGTCGTCACCAGCTCGTTGCCGCGCCCCAAACCTTGCAGGCGCTGCGCGCCGATCAGGTAGCCTTCGAGGCCCTTGGGGGTGAATATCCTCGCGGCTTCATGCCAGGAGGCATGCAGCATGGAACTGGCGTGTTCGCCCAGAGCCTCCAGCAAGTCGGCATGGTCTTCAAGCTTGATGGTCATCGGGGAGCTCCCGTCATCAATTGAAGAACGTCAGCACAGCCGCATCCAGTGCGTCGCGCATATCCGGATCATCGGTAATAGGCCGCACCAGCGCCACACGACAGGCGGACAACGGATCCACACCCTTGACGATCAGGCTGCCCGCATAAACCAGCATGCGGGTGGAAATGCCTTCATCCAGGCCATGCCCCTTGAGGTTGCGCGCACGTTCGGCAATCGACACCAGTTTTTCAGCGATGGCTTTATCCACGCCGGTTTCGTGCGACACGATTTCCGTCTCGATGTCATGCTGCGGATAATTGAAATCAAGCGCACCGAAACGCTGTTTGGTCGATTGCTTGAGGTCTTTCATCAAGCTCTGGTAGCCCGGGTTGTAGGAAATTACCAACTGGAAATCCGGATGCGCATGCACCAGTTCGCCCTTCTTTTCCAAAGGCAGGACACGGCGGTTGTCGGTCAGCGGGTGGATCACCACCGTGGTGTCCTGACGCGCCTCAACCACTTCATCCAGATAGCAGATCGCCCCATGACGCGCGGCGATGGCCAGCGGACCATCCTGCCAACGCGTACCGCTGGCATCGAGCAGGAAGCGGCCGACCAAGTCGGAGGCTGTCATGTCTTCGTTACAGGCGACGGTAATCAGCGGCTTTTTCAGCTTCCATGCCATGTACTCGACAAAGCGCGTCTTGCCGCAGCCAGTGGGGCCTTTCAGCATCATCGGCATGCGGACGGAATAAGCCGCCTCGTACAGGGTCACTTCGTCCGCGACCGCATGGTAATAGGGTTCTTTGTCGATCTTGTATTGCTTGATCACATCAGTCATTGCTACTCCTCGTCATCGAGTCGCGAAAATAAAAAATGCCCCCGCCACGCCAGGCGCGACGGGGGCATTACACGGAATCCCGCGTCGCGTTTCTTAAACGGTCTTGCCGCGATAGATCACCATCGAGGCGCCCTGCGATTGCGAAAAGTTGTTGTAACCGATCAGGCGCACGTGGTTGTCCGGATTGGCCTTGTGGCAGGCGTCGGCTTCGGCCAGGATACGGTCGACATCGGTTTCGCCGAACATCGGCAGTTTCCACATGTACCAGTAAGAGTCCATCAGGTATTGCGGCTCGATGTGCTCGATGGCCGGGTTCCAGCCTTTGGACACGAGATACTCGATCTGCTTGCGGATGTCTTCCTTGCTCATCGCCGGCAGGTAAGAGAAGGTCTCGAACTTGCGGCTGGCGGGGTCGCTCAGACGGGACTTGTAATCCATTACTTCGCTCATTGCATTTCCTTTCAGTATTCATTCACAAGCACGCGGCTTGCGCATCGGTTCGCGAACCCGGCGGGCAGGCTTCACCCGCCGGTTCATGGAGATAACCTTACTTGTGGGCGACGTCCAGCTTGTCCACGGTATCGAACTCGAACTTGATTTCCTTCCATGTTTCCATGGCGATCTTCAGTTCCGGGCTGCTCTTGGCGGCTTCGGTCAGGATGGCCTTGCCTTCCTTCTCGATGGCGACGCCCTTGTTGCGCGCTTCCACGCAGGCTTCGAGCGCCACGCGGTTGGCTGCCGCACCTGCAGCATTGCCCCACGGGTGGCCCAGCGTACCGCCGCCGAATTGCAACACGGAGTCGTCGCCGAAGATGTTGACCAGCGCAGGCATGTGCCACACGTGAATACCGCCGGAAGCGACCGGCAATACGCCAGGCATGGAGCCCCAGTCCTGATCGAAGAAGATGCCGCGGCTGCGGTCTTCCTTGATGAATTCGTCACGCATGATGTCGATCCAGCCCAGGGTTGCGGCGCGGTCGCCTTCCAGCTTGCCCACGACGGTACCGGAGTGCAGGTG
>CAMLME010000027.1 GCA_946481235.1 uncultured Methylobacillus sp.
GAAACCGTGACCGCTGCCGAAACGGCGGCCATGCCGCCGGTATGCAAGTTGATTGTGGTCGAAAAGCCCAACGCGCACATCGATCAGCACGCGCAACGGAAAAATGCCGCGCTGTTCGACCGCCCGGAATACCGCATGGCGAAGAACGCCACCCACGTCCACCATTGGTGCCGGGCCGTCATATCGCGGCAGCGCTACTATGCCGCCCGCACCCAGCAGCAGCGGCGAGCCTATATGGGGGACTTTTACGATGAAATGGACTACGTCATCAGAAACATGGACCCCGCCTGGCCCTACATGCCCATGATGCATGCGGAAAAGGGCGAAATGTATCTGCTGGACAAGAAATACGCGGAGGCCATGAACAATGCGCTCAGCGCCGTTAAACTGAATCCCGCTTATGCCAGAGGCTATGTGTTGCTCGTCAATACCTACATTGGCATGGGACAAAAAGACAAGGCGCTCGAGGCGGCTACCGAGGGAATCAAGCGCAATCCCTCCTCGAGCGCGCTCAAGAAAATGTACGACGATCTGGGCGGGGTCAAGCCATATCCAGCGGAACCGGTCGCGACTCCGGCACAGCCGGCCCCGGCATCCGAAGCGAAACCCGAGGCGAAGCCGGAAGAGCAGGACGCCTCCGCGCAGTTGCCCCCGGTTTCGACCGGTGAATTCAAGTCCGCGGATGAGGAGGCGGCGGTGGCCCACCCGCTGCGTTCGCCGGAAGACGTCGCTCCGCCGCCGGAGTCCGTCGCCCCTACGCCGGAGTCCGTCGCGCCGGCCCCCTCGGGCCCGAAGAAATACTGCCGATTCTGCCCATAGCGTAGCCCATCCGCCATGCACGTCGCCGATCCCGTTTCCGCAAACGATACCTACCCGCTGGTATCGGTGATCATTCCGGCCTTCAACAGCGAACGTTACATCGCCGACGCCATCGACAGCGTCTTGCAGCAGGACTACCCCGCGCTCGAGATCTGGGTGGTGGACGACGGCTCCACGGACAACACGCAGAATATCGTCCGCAGCTATGGCGACAAAGTGCGATTGTTATCGCAACAGAACAAAGGTTCTGCCGTCGCGAGGAATCAGGGCATTCGGCACGCGCAGGGCAAATACATCGCTTTTCTGGACGCCGACGATGTCTGGCACAAAAATAAAATCCGCCTCCAGCTCGACGCGTTGCGTAAAAGCGGCCACAAGATGGTCTACAGCAGTTTCATCCGCTGGCATCCCGACGCACAAGGCCGCTATGCCGCGCCGGATTCGCTATTCGACACGCCTCACCATCCCGACACCACTTCCGCCAACATCGTGACGGGCTGGACTTATGCGGATCTGCTGCTGGATTGCATCGTGTGGACGTCGTCCGTCCTCGTCGAAAAAGCCGAGATCGAGAAGGCCGGCCTCTTCGACGAAAGCCTGCGCAAGGGGCAGGACTACGACCTCTGGCTGAGGCTGTCGCGTCAGGTTGAAATGCTGGGCCTGGAGCAGCCGACCGCGCTTTACCGCATACACCCCGATCACATCACGAGCGCCGTCAAGGCAATCAACTACGAATACCTGATCCTGACGCGCGCCCTCGCAAACTGGGGGGAAGCCGGCCCGGATGGGCGGACGCCGGCGGGGTCGGTTTCCGCACGGCTTGCCAAATCGTGTTTTCTGCACGGCATTCGGCATTTGCGCAGCGGCGACCCGCGTATCGCGGCGCACGCATTCCGCGACTCGATGAAGCATTCCGGCGTGCGGCCAAAACCGGTTCTGTACCTCATGGCGGCGCTTGCCAAATGCTGTTTGCGGCCGTTCATGCCTGAAAAAGAGATGAGAGCGCCCGCAAGTCCGTCTGTCAGGCTCGAAGGGCACAAATCCTAAAGCCCATCCTGAAAACTGCAGGAACGGCGCTCTTAAGTTCTAAAGACAGCTCTTTTTATCCAGCCGAATGTCGCACTCGCGCGTTGGTGAACGCGACGCGGCACTTCTGTAACAGATAGGCTTCCGCACCGGATGGACGCCCACTTATCCACCACAGGCCGAGCACTGTGGCAGCATAAGTCACCGCGCCCAGGCTTATCTTGAGCGCGACCAGTGCCCCCAGCGGCAGGTCGAGGTCGCTCATGCCGGACGACAGTACGGCAGCCATCGCGGCAGCACCAAAAAGCGGGCGGATCGAGGAGCGCACGATTTCCCGAAACTGCAGTCCGGGAAGCGTTCTTACCAGCAGCCAGAACGATAGCCAGACGCCTATGGCAACGACGAAGAGCCTGAGCCAGGCGATTTCGAGCGCATCGTTGCCGGAAATGACGGTAAGTGCCAGCACGCAGAACACGACTACCCGGATCCATATGCCGATGACGCTGATGCCGATTTTCCCAAGCACGATCAATACATAACCGCCGCTGGTCGTCAGCGACTGGACGATATTCACCAGCGCGAGAATCTGGATGAAAGGCACGGCGAGCATCCACTTTTCGCCGAGCAGCAAAAGCACGACTTCGTGCGCGACCAGCGCCAGGCCTGCCGCTGCCGGGATGGCGACAAGGGTCTGCACGCTTTGCGCCAGCAGGAACAATCGTTTGAGTTCCAACAGATCTTTCTTGGCTGCGGCGAATGCCGGGAAAAGCACCCGGTTGAGCGGCGCGAGCAACTCGCCCGAAGGCATGGCCGAGATATCGTCGGCGAGGGAGTAGGCGCCCATGGTCGTTGCCTGCGTCCAGCGGCCCACCAGGATCTTGTGCAGGTTCTGGTGGAGGTAATTGCCTATGCTGCGCAGCAGCATCCATTGCGAGATGGAGAAGATTTCGCGGAATTTTTCAAGACTGAACCTGGGCCGCATCGGGTGTAGCCAGTAGCTGAGCCCAACCCCGGCGGTACGCCCGGCCAACGCACCGAACACCATCGCCCAGTAGGATTGCAGCAGCCATGCCAGGATAATGGTCGTGATGAATCCTGCCATGCGCCGCAGGAAAAGAAAGCGGAACTCGGCGCCGAATTGCATGTGTTTCTGGTAGGCGACGATGCCGATGTTCTCGAAGCTGGCGATCATCAAGGAAAAGGGGAGTACCTGCAGCACAGTCTGGACGCGTGCGTCCTGGAAATACGCGGCAGCCAGCGGCGCGGATAGCACGAGGATCAGCGTGGCGGTCGACGCCTGCAATAGTCGCAAGGTCCAGGCCGTGTTGTAGTGCGCTTGCGTGGCGTGGCTGTTCTGAATCAGGGCGACATTGACGCCGAGGTCGAGCAGGACGTCTGCCAGTGCAATCGCGAGCGACGCCATGGCAATGACGCCGAAGTCTGCCGGCGTGAGCAGCCGGGCCAGAATCAGGGTGCTGACGATGCCGATCAGCCTGTCGGTCCAGCGCATGGCGACGACTACCGTCGCTCCTTTGGCGACCGACATGACACCTGGTTCCTGCGCCATGGGTCTTATTTCCTGCTCGATAAGCCGAGTGTGGCGCGGAGGAGCCTGTGGGAGAAGCCTAAGTAGCGCCATCCTCCGCGGCATGCGAGGCTACGCAAATGGTTAGCCCAGGCCGGGCCGAGATGGAAGGCGCGCAGCTGCTGGCCAGAGAGCGTGTGGTGGGCCGCCGCCAAGCGCCTTTGCACGATTTTTCGCACGTCCCGACGGTCGCCGAGCTTCAGCATGCGCCGGTACAGCGATACATGGCTTTCGACGTACGCCACCGATTTCGAGGCCGAACCCGGCGTGTCATTGATGACGAAGGTGGGGAGGTCCAGTACGCGAATGTGGCGGTTGGCACACGTCAGCCGGAAGGCGAGCCAGGTCCACTCGAGATAGGCATGCGGATCTTCAAAAAAAGAAACCGGTACCGATTCCGACCGGAAAAGCGCGCCGCACGAAGCCAGCCAGTTTTCATGGAAAAGGGCGAGCTGCGGGTCGGCTTCCACCGAGCCAAGCCGGTGCATGGCGGCTTCCTCGCGGGTTGCCGAGCGGCGCAGGCCGTTGGTGACGACCAGGTCCGCTGCCGGGGGCGTTTCGATCGCGGCCATGCGCAACGGTATCGCATCGGGCAGATACAGATCGTCGTCGTCGAGAAAGCAGAAATATTTGGAGGTCACGGCTTTGCGTCCTGCCAGGATCGCCGCGGGCAGGGAGGCTTGCCGCATGTGGATCAGTTCGACCTTGGACTGCGACAGCGCTTCGAGCAAGGGGGGGTGATAATGGTTTCCGTTGACCACCACGATGACGTGGATCGATGGCTGCTCCTCATCCTGGGCCAGACTGTCCAGAGCGCGTAGCAAGGAATTCGCGCGCTCATGCGTGGCGAGGGTGGGTACGATTACGGTCACATCTGCGGGCATGGACATGGTCATCTCCTCCGCTACGTCTTTCCCAGGGCGCGAAATTACTGTGAACACGCCCTAACTACCGAATTGGTACACGATGCAGCATAAGCCGCATCCGTCCGACCTTGTAACTGTTGCGTATGAACCGGGGCAACCGGCCCCAGAAGGGGTTTTCCTGCGGACGGATGGCATCGGTCCATGCCACGCCTTTCTCCGACAGGCTGTGTTCCCAGACGCTACGGTTCTTGTGGTACGACCCCGGTGCAATGGTCACCTGTTTTCCGGCAATCGCGCAGACGATGGCGGAGTGCAATCGGTTGGTGGTGATCGTGCGGCTATAGAGATGGATGCGCATCCAGTGCGCAAAGCTGGTGGCGGCACCCGCCGGGTCGATGACCACGCCCTTGGGATGCGAGGCGTTAAGCCCGGGCGGGAGGCGTTCGTTATCCTCCCGGAAGACAATCAGGTCGTAATTGCCGCGCGGCATTTCACGAAGTCCGGCGATAACGCACAGGTCGCCCGGCTCCAGCGCCAGGGCGGTGTCGTGGTCCAGCCCCAGCGTGGCGCCGTATTGCGCGAGACCAAGTTGCTGGAGCACCTGCAGGGTGGTTTTTTCCCGCGCAAAAAAGATCAGGTCGCGGCAGCGAATGGAAGCGAGTGCTTGCTCAAAGCGGCTTTTCAGCTTTTCCGGCGCATTCTCGCAGGATTGCGGCCCTTGCACGACGAGATGCACTTCGCGGGCAGTTGCCTTCTCCAGGTCGAGGAAAGGGCGGCCGCTGGCCCAGCTGTTGTAGCCCCCGCTGCCGTGCAGGTAGATGCAGTGATCGGGCGTCGTGAGCCGGTGTTCCAGCTCGGCAGAATCGCAGCTCGTCCAGTCGAGGCCCACGGCGTCGGCCATTTTCTCGGCACCGGCATAGATCAGGTAATCCCCCCAGTTGCCGCCGGGGCGCACGAAGAGCCAGGGGCGCTCGCGATGGCGCTCGAAAATCCCGCGTAAGTCGATGGAATGGTTCAACTCAAGCACCATCTGCGTATTCTCGGCCCGAAACGCCATATCACCGGGACATTGCCCAGCCAGTCCGCGAGTTTCACCAGCGGCCGGATGCGCCGGGAGCGGCGCAAGGCATGGAATGCCGCAACCTGGATTTGAAGATCTCCGGTCTCGACCGCTAGCGCGTGTATTTCCTTGATGAAATCTTCCTCGTGATCGTTTTCGAGGTAAAGCCTGGCAAGCCGCTCCGACTGGAATTCCACGGGAAAAGGGTTTGCAATCTCAAGCGCGTTCAGCAGCTGCAGCGCTGCCATGGTGCGGATGCATTTAAGACATACACCGCAATTCGAGGCGGCTCGCTGCTTCCAGCACACATGCAGATGTGACAGCGCGATGGTGTGACGCGCCACAAGCGCCGTTTTTTCCACCCGGTTAAAAGACGCGCCATCCTGTTTCACAGTGAGCGAGCGGGTCGAGAAAAGACCGTCCGTCATCGGATGAGATCCCCAGGGAATCAGGCCGCCATAAGGGGAAGAGGAACCGATGAGCACCTTCTCGTAGCGTTTTTCCAGAATCAGGGCGATGCTGGACAACCCGGCAGCATGGGTGAGCCATCCCCATCCTTTCACCCAAAGGGAGTCACCGCGCCGCAGATTGGTCCTGACAACGATCAGCTTGCGTCCGAGTGCCTGCGCTCCGCGGGAAAGCACGGTGTGCAGTTTCATGAATTCATCCGTCGATTCCAGTGGGATGTCGAAGCCGTGAACGGCGATCAGCTCGTCCACCCGGCCTATTGCGGCGCTCTCCAGTTCCGGCGCATGCCGTAATACCGTAAACCAGGAGTCCACACCACCGGAAAAAAAGGCGGCAGACTTGCGATTGGCAGTTTCGTCGGGCGGGGGAGTCACGGGAGTGCGGATTTTGGGCGGTAGGTATTGCGGATACCAGTCGCACCACACCGCGATCAGGCCCTTCAGGTTTTCCAGCAATGCGGCGTCGGCAGGAATGTCGGAAACGATGGCCTCACCGTTCGGCAACGCATATGGCAGCATCGCGACTATCCATGGATTGCACGATTCAGACAGGTCGTCTTCGAGTTCGGACGGCACTTCGTACCAGGTTTCGAATGTCTCGCCGGATTCCCGCACGACGACGCCAGTCAGGCGAACGAATCCCGCAGTGTCGGGGGAAACGTCTTTACGAATAGATGCGAGTCTCATTGGAATGACCGTCTATCTTTCGAAATGCTCCTGAAAACGACCTCCGGGTGCGGCGGCACAAGTGATGAGCCGCCGCTCGTTCAAGGTAAGCTGCTGAACAGAAACGAGTATACACCCGCACGCAGCGGAGTGAATCCGGTGCCGCGGCTATGTTCCGACTTCCTCTGGACGCGGTGAATCATGTGGGCGTACATTGCGGGTATCGTTTCATTTCTGTTGAAGTGCGTCCGAGGTATCCGCCATGCGACCATTTCCAATGCAGGCCTTGTTGTTCCTGATGCCCGTGGTGGGTTCCACCGGCACTTTTGCGGCCCCAATTACGGACTTTGGCACGCTGGGCGACAATACCGCACGCGATCTCGGCAGCTATGACTGCGCCAATGTGGCGCGGGACGGCATCAGCTGCCGCACCATCACTTCTTTCAGCGGTTTCACTTACGACGCCAAACGCCGCCAGATGCTCATGTTCGGCGGCGGCCACTCGGCGACCATGCGCGACGACGTGGATGAATTCAGCTTCAAGACGCTCAGATGGAAGAGCGAGACCGATACTCCCAACGTTTCCACTACGTGCGACGTGATGTGGGTCAGCGGCCCGGAGGACAATTTCGACGAAGTCGACGGCCGCTGGATCAGCACCGGTCACGCCACCTCGCGCCATACCTACGATTTGCGCGCGGTGACCAGGGACGGATCGGAGCTGGTGATCCTGAAGCCCGGTGATATTCCCGGCAACCAATGCACCAAGCCGCGCTACAAGGCCGCGACCAGTACCGGCAAGATCGCGCACTACGACATCGAAAAGAAGACCTGGCGCTTTACCGTCAAAATGCCATGGAACCGCTATTCGGCCTCCGAGCTCGACCCTGTGTCCGGCAATATCATCATCCTGGATGCCAAGAGCGGCATCTGGGCCTACGACCCGGCCGCCGGCTTGGCGCCCGTCAAGTTGCTGTCTATCAAGGACGCGAAAATGGGGTATGCCAACAATCTCGTCTACTACCCGCCCAACGACCGGTTTTATTATTTCCACAGCGGTGCGGGCCGCGTGTGGGAAATCAGCCTGATGCGCAGCGGCGACAAGTTAACCCAGGCCGCAGTCAAGGAGGTGGGCAACGGCCCCGGGCCGAAATTGCCGGAAACCGGTTTTGCCTATGATGCCGCGAACCGGGTGATCGGCGGCGGGGTCTATAAAGACCAGTTCCATGTATTCGATCCGGCGACCGGGGAGTGGACCACGACCGCCATCCGGATCGAGGGGGGCGGCAAAATCGGAACGCAGGCGTACCACGCGCTGGATTACGACCCGGTCGCGAACGTCTATATTTTTATCAGCAATTCCGCTTCCGGTTTTCGCGTTTGGGCTTACCGGTTCAGGGCGGCATCGCCTTCACCGTGATTTCGCCGGGGGTATGACCGGAAATTTAGGGAATCCATTACATCGGCCTGTCGACTTGTTGAAGGAAAACAGCAATAACAATGCCTGGAGGTAGGGATGGGAAAGCTGTGGGGCTGGCTGGGTGGCCATGCCGTCGAAACACGGAATGACCGCGATCTGTTGGCGGCGATGGGAGCCGCTGCGCCTGCGGCAACGCTGACGCACGGCGGCTCTGCGCTGGCCTCGGACGAGCAGGGCAGCGTGGCAGAAGAAAACGGCTTGTGCGTTGTCCTGATCGGCCGGCCGCGGCTGGAGGGCGCATCGTCATCAGCTTCGATCGCGGAGCAGCTGCTCGCACTCTGGCGGCAGCAGGGACGGGAAGCGCTGCAAAAAATGCACGGGCCGTTTGCGCTGGCCGTGATTGATACTCGGGCAAATACCGTGTTGCTGGCGATAGACCGGGTTGGCGTGCACTCACTGGCGTTTTCCGCCGTTGGCGATAGCCTCGTGTTTGCCAGCCGGGCCGACGCGGTGGCCGCGCATCCTGCGGTGGGAAAGCGGTTCTCTTGCCAGGCGCTGTTCAATTACTTTTACTTTCATGACATCCCCGCTCCCGGCACGATCTACGAAGGCGTGGAGAAGCTGCTGCCGGGGCAATACGCCTGGTTCGCGGATGGCCGTCTGGTGCGCGACTTTTACTGGCATCTGAATTATCGCGACGAGCCGCGCGCCGATTTTTCCGGGATGTCGGCGCAATTCCACAACGTGTTGCGGGAAAGCGTCGCGCGTGCGGCGGATGGCGGCGATGCAGCCGCCTTTCTTTCCGGCGGCACTGACAGCTCCACGGTGGCCGGCGTGCTGACGGAATTGCGCGGCAAGCCGGCGCGCACCTATTCGATCGGTTTTTCCGCCGACGGCTTCGACGAGATGGAGTACGCGCGCATCGCGGCCAACCGTTTCGGGCTGGATATGCGCGAGTATTATTTGAAGCCGGAGGACATTCTCAGCGCCATTCCCGTCATCGCGCAGCATTACGATGAACCCTTCGCAAACGAATCCGCCGTGCCCACCTGGTTTTGCGCCCGCATGGCGCAGGCGGACGGCTATCGCGTGATGCTGGCGGGCGATGGCGGTGACGAGCTATTCGGCGGTAATGCGCGCTATGCGAAGCAAAAGATGTTCGAGGCGTACCATGCCTTGCCCGACGCCCTGCGCAGCGGCCTCATCGAGCCTTTTGCCGCGTTGCCGGGGCTGGAGCGATTCCCGCCCACCCGGAAGTTGCAGAGTTATTTGCGCCAGGCCAATATCCCGCTGCCGGAGCGCATGGAGTCGTACAACTACATCTACCGCCAGCCGCTCGACCGGATGTTCACGGCGGATTTCCTGCAAGAAGTCGATCCGCACCTGCCCGTCACATGGCTGAAAGATGCATACGACCGCACGCAATCCCGCTCATACATCAACCGCATGATGCATCTGGACCTGAAATTCACGCTGGCGGACAACGACTTGCGCAAAGTGAACGGCATGACTGAAGCCGCAGGGATCGAAGTGCGTTATCCCTTGCTCGACGATGCGATGGTGGCTTTTTCGGGCGAGGTGCCACCCGACTGGAAGGTCAAGGGCCACTACCTGCGCTGGTTTTTCAAGAACGCCTTGAAGGGCTACCTGCCGGACGAAATCATCAACAAGCGCAAGCACGGCTTCGGCTTGCCGTTCGGCGTGTGGGCGCGGGATTATGCGCCGCTACGCGAGCGGATTGAGGATCGCCTGTCCGATTTCAGCAAGCGCGGCTGGCTGCAGCCGGCTTATATCGACCACATTCGCGCCGAGCATATGACCGGCCACGCCACGTATTTCGGAAAAATGCTGTGGGTGATCCTGATGCTGGAGGAATGGTCGGAGCGGCACGCCGGTGACGCACGGGCCGAGGCGCAGGTAGCTCAGCCACGCTCGTCCGGCGTCATGCGCCTCGCAGATTGAGCGCGAGAGTCAGTGCCGCCGGCTAGCGCCATCTTTTCCCGGGACGGCGCGTGATTCTGTCCGCGTTTCGGGGTGGCAGGCACGGCGCGGGTATTCGTCGCTTCCCGCGCCAGGCTCCAGGTGATAAGCGTGATGGCGATCAAGTGGTAGTAATAGTCGAAGTAGGCCAGCCCCAGGAAAGCCCCGCTGACCCCGTAGCCGATCAGGCTCACCTGCAGCATGGAGGCGAGGTCGCCTACCCACTTCAGCTCGGGTTTGTTCCGTGCGAGGCGTATCATCCGGCCGCACCTGAACCAGGTCGTAAAGCCCAGCAGCAGGAAGATACCCAGCCCGATAAAACCATGCTCGCCCAGCACCTGGAAATAAATGCTGTGCGCATCGTGAATATCCAGCGGATCCGGGGCGTAGAGGTGGAAAGTGGTGATCGTAAACATCTTGAATCCGCCTCCCAGCAGATTGTCCGATGCGACGTTCCAGGCGGTCCACCAGGCGTTGATGCGGCCCATGGCGGAGGGGTCCTGCTTGTAGTTGCGGATGCTTTCCATGCGCTCCCACCAGGTTTCCGGCATGAGCATGGCGACGACAATGGCGAGTATCAGGATCAAAACGCCGACACTGATCTTGTGCCGGCTCTTCAGCCACAGGAAGCCGCTCATGGCGATAATACCGATAAATCCCCCCCGCGACTGGCTGCCTACGATGGCCAGCCCGGTCAGGAAAATGGCGAACATCATGGCGTAGCGCGCCCATTTTTTCTCCAACTGGTGCAGCAGAAAGAACATCAGCGGCACGGTCATGATCAGTGCCAGCCCGATCTCGTTGTTGCCGCCGATAAAGGAGCCTTCCGGCCCCAGCACCCAATGTATTCCGCCGCCGGTCAAGGTGAAAATGCCGCCTTTTACGCCATAGAATGCCAGCGAGGCCACCGTCACCCACACCAGGCCCACCAGCTTTTCCTTGTCGGTAATCAGGTAGATGGTGAGGAAGGCGAACAACAGGATCTTCAACACGCGGCGCAGGTATTCAACCGCTGCCGGGGGATCGAAAGCGAACAGCGTGGTGAGGATCATCCATAGCGTGAACAGGATCAGTAGCCAGGTCTCGCGCGACCAGACCATTCTTCTCGGCGCCTTGGAGAACAGCAGGCCTAGCAAGGTCGTGCCGGCAGCCACCGCCGCGAACGGAAATTCATAGGCGATCCCCCATGTCAAACGGTGAGGGTTCATCAGGCCTATCCATGTCCAGAGATAAATGCCGATATGGGGTCGCGAAAAGACCTTCAGCAGCGCCCAGATCACAATGGCAAACAGCAGCAGGTCACGCATGATCAACCTCGGTCCAGGGTTGTAAAGGTATCCGGCATTTTTGCATCGATGCCCACGCCATGATCTGCCTTGCCGGCCAGCAGCTCATGAAACAGTTGGCTCACCCGCTCGGCATTGCGCTGCCAGGTCAGTCCTTGCTCGGCGATGCTGGCGCGCGCACCGGCGGCGATGCACTGCCGCAATGCGGCGTCGCGGCTCACGCGCTCTATCGCTTCGGCCATCGCGCCCGGGTTGCCGGGCTCGAACAGCACGGCGTTCTTGCCGTCGCTCAATATTTCCAGGATGTTGGGCTGCGCCGGTGCCACGATGGCGCGGCCGAGCGCCAGGTATTCGAATAATTTGAGAGGCGATGCATAGGCCACTACTGCTGGCTGCAAGGCGATATCGAAGGCGGCGACATGGCGTGCGATATCGTCGCGCCCGACGATGCCGGTGATCGTCAGCCGGTCGGCGATGCCCAGCCGCCGCGCCTGCGTTTCCAGGGCGGTGCGTGCCGGCCCGTCGCCGACTACCAGCAGGTGGCGCGCGGCGCTGGCGTCGTCGCGTGCGATCAAGTCGATCACGCCGGCGAGCCCATGCCAGTCGCGGAGAAAGCCGGTAAAGCCCAGCACCAGCTTGTCTTGCAGGCCGAGCATGCGTTTCGCCGTTTCGGTGTCGGGCGCGTCACTGAAGCGTCCCGGATCGATGCCGTTGGGGATCACCCGGATACGCGTCTCGGGCACGTCGGCGGCAGCCACCATGTCGCCCAGCACGCGGGTCACCGGCAGCACATAATCCGCGCCGCGCCATGCAAAGCGCTGCGACCATTGCGCGAGATGCTTGAGCGATATGCCGTCGTAGCGCGCCCGTTCCTGATACAGGGGGGCATTCACTTCCAGCAGCATCGGCAGTCCGTAGCGCCGCTTGAGCCATACGCCGGCCGGAAGGAACAGGTTATAGCGCTCGTACAGGCAATCCGGGCGATGCTCGCGCACCGCGCGCCGCAGGCGGAGATAAGCCAGCACCGCGTAAGCGAATTCCAGCAGCTCGTACAGCATGCGGGGCAGGTGCCGTTTCATCCACGCCACCATGCCGGCATCCGCGCCGAATTCTTCCTTCTCCATGGCCGTCGGCGCGACCAGGACGATCTCGTGCCCCAGCGCCTTGAGCGCGTTTATCATCTCCTCGACGTGCACGTACTGGCCGTCCTTGGAGCGAATGCGGTGATGGTAGAGAATTTTCATGCGGCCAGCACCCGGCGGAATATTTCGAGCTGGCCCCGCGTGGTGTCGTCCCAGCTGAACTTTTCGGCGTAGCGCCGCGTAGCTTCCCGGTTGGGATAGTGCGCAAACAGTCGGCTTACCCCTTCCACGATACCCTCTACGCTTCTGTCCCGGGTCAGCACCCCGGCCTCGGGCACGGCCACGACCTCCGGCGTACCCCACAGCGGGGTGGCCACCACCGGCGTGCCGCAGGCGAGTGCCTCCAGCAGCACATTCGCCATGCCTTCCCGGCTCGAAGCCAGTACCAGTGCATCCGCGGCGACCATGTAGCGCCGTAGCGATTCGCGGTCCAGTGCGCCCAGGAAAATCACCCGGTCGGCTACGCCGTTGTCTGAGGCCAGTTTATGCAGCTGCGCCGACATTTCGCCTTCCCCCGCGATGTAGAGCCTGACGTCCGGCAAGCGGGACAATGCCTCGATGATCAGGTGATGGCCCTTTCTTTCGATCAGGTAGCCGACCGACAGGAGCGTTTTACCTGAAATGTTGAGCTGCTTGCGAATTTCTGCCCGATTGCCGGGGTTGAAGAACTCCAGGTCCACGCCGTTGCGCAGTGCCGTGACCTTGTCTGCGGCGATGCCTATTTTGGTCATTTCATTTTTCAGCGCCTGGCATACGCTGATCATCGCGCGACTTTTGTTTGCCGCCCACAATATCCATCGTTTCGGCAGGCTGTGACGGGGGATCAGGTTGATATCCGTGCCCCGGGCGGTCACCACAAACGGTTTGCCCAGGCGGTTTGCCACCATGCACGCGGCAACGCCGTCGGGGTAAAAGTAGTGGGCGTCGATCAGGTCGAAATCGAAGCCTTGCTCCCGAATGTTGCGCACCGTTTCTCTCACGGCGCGCGCCATGAGGAGCGGCGCGATGCTCATGCCGATTTTCGGCAGCACCCAATACCGCGGATGCCAGATTTCGATGCCGTGCCTGACTTCATGCTCCGGCACTTTCGCGAAGTTCCCGTATTTTCCGAATGCCGGGTTGGTCAGCGGAAACCATGGCACCGGCGCCACGACCTTGACCTCGATTTCGCCGCTCTCCAGCAAATGGCGCAGGCGGTTTTCGACAAAGATGCCATGCGTGGGTTGCGCCGCGTTGGGGTAGAGCGTACTGAAGGTCAGGATTTTGATCGGCTTCATTTGCCATGACCGCCTGCGTCGGTTTTGCGGCCTGTCAGCCAGAATCCCAGCCAGGAAAGATCGGCATCGCTCAGCGCTTTGAACGGGCTTGCCAGATGCGGCCTGACCTCGCTAACGACGCTCGCGTCCACCACATCGGTCGGTTTCATCTGCAGGATTTCGAAGCTGTTGCGCTGCATGACGTCGCGATAACGGTCCACGCGCCAGCGGTTGGGCACCCCCTTGTGCGAATGCATCCACGACCACAGGGCCGGGGGCCAGGTCAAAAAATCGAGGGGGTTGCGACGATGCAGTCCGTGGCTTTTCAAATCCACCTGGTGCAGCAGGACACCGTCGGCTTTCAGCGCCCGCGCCATATCGGCGAAGGTGGCATCGAGGTCGTTGACATGCTCCAGCACGGCGCGCGAGAAAACGAGATCCACCTCGTCCTGCAATTTCGATAGCCCGTCGGGCTGGATCAGGTAGCGGATGCGCTCGGGGTTGAATCCGCTGAAGGGATTGCCGGGCTGGCAAAAGCATTCCGCTGCGCGCGCCCTGGCACTGTTATCCAGGTGCCATAGGAGGTCTAGCAGGATGTCCGCGTTCTTTTGCGTCATGGACACCAGCGCAAAGCGGTCGACGCAGGTCACGCGTTCGGCGCCGTGGGCGATCATCAGCAGTGCCACGCCCGGCACGTCGCCGGGGCCGTATTCCAGTAGCTGTTTGCCGTTCAAATAGCTTTTGATCTCATGCTCGGGCACGCCGAGAATGTCGAAGTAGTCCTTGAAACACGCTTGAAAATAATTCGCTGCCTGCTCGACCGATTCCGGCGCGAAGCCACGTCCGGTTTGCTTGGTCAGGCGGGCATACAGCGTGGGCGAGACCTTGGCGATCTGATTGCTGAGCGTCGCGTGCAGGAAGCGCTTGGCATCGTCGAAGAAATATTGCCCGGACATCATGCGTATTCCCTTTGAGGAAACGGCTGAATGGGGACGCTTGCCTGTTCCTGCCTGCGCAGAAATGCCTCGAACATCAGCAATGCCCAGATTTCGGTGCTGTAATCGCGCAGGCCTTTCTGGTGGTGGTCGACCATCTCGCTCAAGAAATCCATCTCGAACAAGCCCGAATCCGTCATGTGCGGCCCCAGCAGCGCCGCGCGCGCCTGTGCGCGCAACGGGCCGCGCAGCCAGCTCGCCAGCGGCACCGCAAAGCCCATTTTCGGCCGGTATAGCACCTCGTTCGGCAGGTACGCTTCCATGGCTTTCTTGAACACGTACTTGCCTTCCGTGCCATGCAGCTTCAATTCCGGCGGCAGGCCCGCCATCCATTCGATCAGCTTGTGGTCCATCAGCGGTTCGCGCACCTCGAGTGCGTGTGCCATGCTGGCGCGATCTACCTTGGTGTTGATGTCGCCCACCAGATAGGTCTTGTAATCGAGGTATTGAATCGCCGACAGGGGATGTTCGGGCGCATGCACGGCATGGCGGCGCATCACTTCGATGGCCTGGTAGCCCTGCAGTTCCTGCTTGAAGCGCGTGCTGAACAGGCGCCCGCGCAGCTCATCCGATA